>JBLIKS010000206.1:0-5316 GCA_047635555.1 Candidatus Azotimanducaceae bacterium | reverse complement strand
GCTCGTCGCCACTCGCTCGCCAACGACCGTGCCGCGTTTGGCAAGACTGGTACACAGCAGGACAACACCAACGCCTGGTTTGTTGGTGGCACCAAGCAGCTCTCTACGGCCGTGTGGGTCGGCGACCCGGATGCCTACACCCCGATGGTCGGCATTGAGGAGTTCGTCGCGCAAGGCGTCAACAAGGTTCAGGGCGGTCTGTTTCCTGCCGAGATCTGGAAAGCGTTCATGGATCCGGCCCACGCATTCCTGCCACTCCTCGATTGGGACGCACCTCCTAGGCCCGAGCGCCCCAATGCCCGTCTCTTTCTGCCGGGCAACGAGTGCCTCGTCCAAGTTGTCGGCTTCGAAGTCGTTGAGCCGGAGGTCGATCCGGACGCACCCCCGACCACCCCCCCGACGACACCCCCGACCACACCGGCGGTGGAAGAGGCCCCTCCGACGGAGACGGTGCCACCGGAAACCATTCCGATCGTCGAGGTCGTCGAGGTGGGCACGACAATTCCACCAGACAATCTCGATCCAAATGCGCCGCTGCCAACGATCGAGGCATCGGCGAGCATCGGTCCCTGCCTCGGATCGGTTGCCGAGCTGGCACAATGAAGATCGATGACCGACGCTGCTGACACTGCCGATAACGCCGAGCTTTGCGCCCCTGGCGGTACCGACGTCTCGTTGGCCAGTCAGCTCTTGACGTTGCAGCGGATCGATACCGAAGCAGATCAGCTCGTCGTCCGGCGCAAGCGGTTGCCCGAGCGCGACGACTTGGCGACTCGCGTCAGTCAAATGACCACATGGGAAAAGCGTCGTACGCAGCTCGTGCAGCGCCTTGGCGAACTGACGACGGTCATCGAATCGGCGGAGGTGGCGAATGCCGAACTCGCCACCGATCGTGAGCGGCTCGAAGCGCAGATGAAGACGGTTATTGCGCCTCGCGAGGCAGAAGCGCTGATGCACGAGATCGAAATAATCAATGCCAAGCGCGACGAACTCGATGACGAAGAACTTGCTGCGCTTGAAGAACAAGCCGCGTTAGACGACGACCTCAGTGCCCACCTCGGTACCGAGGAGTCGCTCCGAGCAGCGCTTCGATCATCAGATGAGGCATTGGCACGTGTCTGTGACGACATCGACGCAGAACTCGCTGGCCTCGCCGACCAGCGCGTCGCAGCGCTCGAGCCGCTCGATTCGAGCGTCGCGTCGCACTACGACGCCGTGCGTTCGTCAGCGGGCGTCGCTGTTGCTGAGCTGAAGGGACATCGCTGCGAGGGTTGCCATCTCGACCTGTCGGCCGCCGAGGTCGATACGGCCAAGGAAGAAGCTGCCGAGTCGGGCTTCACCGATTGCCCGCAGTGCGGGCGAATGCTCATCGTCTGACATGTTTTTCTGGTTTATCGGCACCGCCGTGCTGGCCGTCGGCTACGTCTTCCGCGATCCACGTTTCGACTACCGACTGCTTGTCGTGGGGTCGGTCTTGCCGCTTGTCGATGGCCTGTTCGGTGGGGCTCGGGCCCTGCACAGCATCACGGTCAGCGTTGTCGTGCTGACGGTGTTGATGCTGGCCACGTCAGGTCGCAAGCCGATTCGCAAGATGCTTCTCGGTTTGCCGATCGGCATGTTCTTGCATCTTGTCTTCGACGGTGCTTGGAACAATACCGATGTGTTCTGGTGGCCGTTTACGGGGCTGAGCTTCGGCGACAACCCGTGGCCGATTACTGACCGTGGCGTGATGAGCGTGCTCCTCGAGCTGGTCGGTCTTGGCCTGTGTGCCTGGATCTGGCGCAACAACAAGCTGGGCACCGCCGAGGGTCGGCGGCGATTTATAGAGAACGGACTCCTGTCCGCAGTACCCGGAAGCTGATGGGCTGTGCCACACTCCTGATGTGCTGATTCTCGTCCGACATGGCCGCACCGCAGCGAACAAGGCCGGCCAATTGCAAGGCCGTCTCGATCAAGATCTCGACGAGGTCGGTGAGCAGCAGGCGGTCGCGGTCGCTGCGATGGTGATGGGCCTTGGACGGGTCGACGCCGTGGTTTCAAGCCCACTGAAGCGTGCGCAGCAGACCGCAGAGGCGTTCGGATTGCCGGTCGAAACAGACGAGCGGTTCATTGAGTTGTCGTACGGCGTGTACGAAGGTGTCAAGCACGCTGACGTGCCGTCTGAAGTGTGGAACAACTGGCGCAAAGACTTCGGCTACGTGCCGGAGGGCGGCGAGTCGCTTGCTGCACTTGATGGGCGTGTCCGTGCCGCGTGTAACGACTTGATTGAGCGGGCTTCGACGTCGAATGTCGTTGTGGTGAGCCACGTCTCACCGATGAAGGCCGCGGTGGCGTGGGCACTTGGCGTCGACATCGGGATCTCGTGGAACTGCCACCTCGACCACGCGTCGGTGTGCCGGATCGACTTCCGTGATGGCCGCCCGGTCCTGTACACCTTCAACGAGACCGCACAAATCACCTGAAAGGCGTCAGTGGGTCACGTCACCGAATGGGTGATGGTCGCTACGTAGACCCCGGCAAGCGTCCCACCTGGGACGGTCACGTTGAT
Source organism: Candidatus Azotimanducaceae bacterium (assembly GCA_047635555.1). Lineage (GTDB taxonomy): Bacteria > Actinomycetota > Acidimicrobiia > Acidimicrobiales > Ilumatobacteraceae > Ilumatobacter_A. Next base: position 2,768 of record JBLIKS010000206.1, on the reverse strand, counting down.
CGTTGGATTCCATGTGGCCGAGTTGAAGAGCAAGACGCCGGTCGCTGTCACGACGGGCGAGACGGCACTGAGGTCGGCGGGATCATTCGCCGTGTACGTGGCGGCGGTGGCGACTTTCGTGATCGGTCCAACGCTGTAGCCGACGTTGCTGGACGCGATGGCTGGACCCAAAGCAGGCGTGAACGCCGTAGATATGGCGGTGGCCACCCATCCCGAGGTCAAGATCCGGGCGTCGTTGACTTGCACTTCACCGAGTTGACCACTGATAGTTGATCCGCCGACCGTGTTCGCCGCGGTCCCGAGATTCCCGGCATTGGCCGGCACAGTGATCGACAGTCCGGAGGAGGAGCTGACAATCGCTGTCGTCGCAGCGGGCACAATTCCTGCCTCAGCAGGCCGATCAGATGCCAACAATAGACCGATTCCGGCGGCGATCACCGTCGCAATCGCCATGGTTTGGCGTCGATGAAAGAAGCTCAACGTGTACACGCGGATCTCTTCGGTCATGCGAATTTACGCGTGGAACGTCTGCTCAGTGCGCCGCATCGACCGACGCCGAATGATCACATTCACGGCAACGAATACAGCGAGCAGAATGAAGGCTGCGAACGCCAGGGAGCGGAGAGCCAGGCCGTTTTCGCCGGGGCCAAGTGGCGTGACAGGCACGGCGGGCAAGGTGCCAGCAGCGGGGAATGTGAGTTCTCCCCTCGCGGATCGTTCGACGAGTCCACTGCGCAGCGTGATCTCGGCATCCCACGGGCCGGTGGGTAATTCGGTGTTGATCGCGATGGTGACGGGCTCGGTGACTCCGATTCCCAGCGTTGAGCCCAAGTCAGCGGGGTATGGCCCTGCTTGAAGATCACCGGAGGTGCTGCGAAGGTCAAGTTCTCCGGAGATGTCGAGCGCCCGGCCACCGGTGTTGGCGACCCTGGCGACGACCGTTCGCACGCCCTCGGCAGATCTTCCCGCGCTGAGCGATGTGATCTCGAAGTCGGCAGCGGGCGGACCGCCGGATCCGATCGAGAGATACACGCGGATGCCGACCCGGTTCACCTGTGTGACCCCCTGCTCACTGGCAGCACTGCGAGCCTCGGCCCAGACGACGCCGTAGTGCTCACCGGGAGCTGCATCGCTCGGGACAATGATCGTCACCGTTGCTGTCGTGACCTGGTCTGGCATCATCTTGATGTCGCCGGGTGTCACCGAGATCCAGGTCGACAGATCGTTGGGTGTCTCGCCCGGTTCTCCCAGGAACGAGCCGTTGACGATGTTCGCAGCTGCTGCGTACAGGTGCACCTGAGTTCCAGTGCTCGTGGTCGATACTTCGATGCGGCGTTCGATCTCTGTGCCGGGCGCAAGGTGATCGACGATGTAAATCTGCGCTCGTGGGTTCTCCGTCGAGTTGGCGGGTTGGTCGAGGAGCCGCAGACCGATGCTGCCCGCTTCTGCGTTCGGTGTTGGCGCAGCCAACGCGGGCACGGTGGACCACGACGATGCGATCACGACAACGAGACCGACGAACAACGAAGAACCGAGCCGACATGCGCCGCGACGGTCTCGGCTCACGTGACCGAATGGGTGATGGTCGCTGAGTAGGTCCCGGCGAGCGTTGCGCCTGGGACAGCGACGTTGATCGTTGGATTCCATGTGGCGGAGTTGTTGCCGACGACGGTGCTGGCAGTCACAACGGGCGAAGCTGCAGCGAGGTTTCCAGGATCAGGCGCCAAGTATGTGGCGATGCCGACCTTGGTGATCGTCCCAGCGGTATACCCGACATTACCGGCAGGAATGGCGAGACCTGAATCAGGCGTAAATGCTGTGGAGATAGCGGAGGCCACCCATCCTGCGACGCCGCTGCGATTATCGTTGACCTGCACTTCACCGAGCTGGCCGCTGATGGTCGATCCGCCGATCGTGCCGGCCGCCGTTCCGAGGCTGGCAGCGTCAACCGGCACCGTGATGACGAGCGCACCACCTGTGATGGTCACTGTTGCAGTCGTGTCGCCGGTTAAGGCTGCACTGGCGGGTGCAACGCCAACCAGTGCGACCGTGCTCGCCGACAAAGCAACAAGCCCAGCAAGGCGAAGCAGCCGAAGCCGATTCGAAACGCGATAGGTAATAATGTCGCGGAAACTTGGCATCGAATATGTCTTTCATTTGGGGGGAGATGGACAGCATCGGATCGCTCGACCTGAGACTGCGCAGTTCCTCCTCTATCGGCTCTCCGCCGGTGGAACTGAAGCCACAGAAGGCGTACCTGATGGTGTTCGATCCCTCGCATCCCCCGAAAACACCCCTTCACCAGGGTGGACGCGCACGTGAGAGCTTCGTTAAGATTCAGTCTGGTATCGGACTGACGGCGGAGCCAGCACAAAGCCCCGCTCAGGGGTGTGGGCAATGGTGAGGTGGCCTATAAGCGGGATTCTGTAGATCGACCGAAGTCGACCCGGCAGCCATCCATCTTTGCGACCTACCCGAGGATGTGCCGTCGAAACGGTACGAACGGGCCGTTCATGTCCTCTGCTCGGTCTTGCTCCGGGTGGGGTTTACCAAGCCAGCCACGTTGCCGTGACTGCTGGTGCGCTCTTACCGCACCGTTTCAGCCTTACCTGTGATCAACCATCCTCGAAAGGCGGCTCATCCATCGGCGGTCTCTCTCTGTTGCACGTCCGTCAGGTCACCCCAACCTGGCTTTCGCCAGCACCCTGCCCTGTGGAGTCCCGACTTTCCTCGACGGCATCACCCGAAGGTCCACCGCCGCGGCTACC
>JBLIKS010000205.1:0-5346 GCA_047635555.1 Candidatus Azotimanducaceae bacterium | reverse complement strand
CGGACGATGCATCGTCCGCCCCGCCTGCGCTGTTCCTCTGTTTCTCATGGGAATTTTCAAGCTCATTGTGCGACGACTGCTGCTCGGCGTCGTCACGTTGCTGATCGTCTCGCTTGCCGTTTTCTTGTTGACGAACGTGCTCGGCGATCCGATCAAACGTCAGCTCGGGCGCGGCGCGCTGCCTGATGTGGTGCGTGCCCGCCGTGCCGAGTTGGGGCTCGATCGGCCGCTGACCACTCGGTACCTCGAATGGGTGAAGGGCCTCGTCACCGGCGACCCGGGCGTGTCATTTTCGAACGGGACGCCGGTCTGGGATTTGGTGAAGGATCGCATCAACAACTCGCTGTTCCTGATGGCGATCAGTGCAGCGATATCGATCCCGCTGTCGCTTTTTCTGGGTGCGTTCGCTGCGCTGCGACGTGATAGCTGGTTCGACCGCATCATGTCGAACCAACTGCTCGTGCTCGCAGCGATGCCTGAGTTCGTGGTGGGCGCGCTGTTGACTGTGCTGCTGGCAACGAACGTCTGGCACGTGTTGCCCGCTGTCAGCCGAATCCGCCCGGGCGAGCCGCCGTGGTCCGATGTCGACGGGCTCGTGCTGCCGGTACTGACCCTCGCGCTCGCCGTGACGCCGCACGTCGGGCGGACGATGCGCGCTGCGATGATCGAAGTGCTCGAAAGCGACTATGTTGAGATGGCTCGCCTCAAGGGGCTGTCGGAGCGAACCGTGCTGTGGCGCCACGCCTTCCCGAACGCATTGGGCCCGACCATGCAGGTGATCGCGTTGAACATCGCGTATCTCGCCGGCGGTGTCGTCATCGTCGAGATCCTCTTCAACTTCCGCGGGCTCGGTATCGTGCTCCTCGATGCGATTCCTGACGCAAACGCGCCGGTGGTGCAGTTTGTTGCCATGTTCATCGCGACGATTTATGTCGTCACCAACCTGTTTGCCGACGTCGTGACGATCATCGTCACGCCCCGACTGAGGACGCGGCTATGAGTGCCGCCAATACCGCTGTCGACGCGGCACAGATTTATGAAACCACCGAGGTTGCTCAGCACGGTGTCGTCCGAACGGCGCTGGGCTTGTGGCGGACGCGCATCGGCATTGCGTTGGTGGTGTTGCTCGTCGTCGTGGCGATTGTCGGCCCGTGGGTTGCGCCATTTGGCCCTGACGAGTTTGTCGGGACCGCCAACCTCCGAGACGTCGAAGGCGCCTGGCTCGGAACCGACTATTTTGGCCAAGACGTCTGGTCGCGATTCCTGCACGGCGGTCGATCGATCCTCTTTCTTGCATCGGTCGCCACGCTCATCGGCTTCCTGATCGGTTCAACAATTGGCCTGGTTGCCGCCTACGACCGAGGTCGGCTCGACGATGTGTTGATGCGGGCAATGGATGTGATGCTCGCATTTCCGCAGCTGCTGTTGGCGCTGGTTGCGATCACCACGGTTGGCCCGCAGGCGTGGCTGATCATTGCCATTGTCGGGTTCACGACCGCCCCTCGGATCGCACGGATCACCCGTGGTGCCGCCGTCCCTGTGGTCGAGCGTGACTTCATTGGGGCCGCTGAGGCACTGGGTGAATCCAAGTTCCGGGTCATCACTCGCGAGTTACTGCCGAACATCATTGGTCCGCTGCTCGTCGAGGCAAACCTCCGCCTTACCTACTCGATCGGCATCATTGCTGGGCTGGGCTTCCTCGGCTTCGCTACTGAACGCAACGCTGCCGACTGGGGCCTGATGGTGCAAGAGAACCGAGTCGCCTTGTCGGTGAACCTGTGGGGTACGGCACTTCCCGCGATCGCCATTGCCCTGCTGACCGTTGGGACCGGCTTGATGAGCGATGGCCTGTCGCGCACTGTGGCCGGCATCGACCGAGGACGGCCTGACGCATGAGCTCCGAACAACGAGACCAAGCCGTTGCACTTTCCATCCGCGATCTTCGCCTCGATGTCGCCGAGTCGGGTAACGACATCGTCGACGAGATCACGCTGACTATCGGGAGGGGCGAAGTGCTCGGCCTGGTTGGTGAGTCCGGGTCCGGTAAGACCACCGTTGGACTCGCCGTGCTGGGCCACGCGCGTCGCGGCGTCGCAATCTCGGCCGGAGAGGTCACCATCGAGGGAGCGAGCATCCTCGAGCTTTCTGACCGTCAGCTCCGCAATGTCCGTGGCAGCCTCGTCAGCTACGTGCCGCAGGACCCGGGCACAGCGCTGAACCCGGCGCTCCGCATCGGCCCACAGGTGCTCGAAGTTCTCGAGACTCACGGTTACGGCGCTAACCGTGCCGAGCGCGACGCTCGCGTCGCCGAAGCATTTGAGGAGGTCAAGCTGCCTTCCGACCGGGAGTTCCTGCGTCGCTATCCGCATCAGCTGTCCGGTGGCCAGCAGCAGCGCGTCGGGTTGGCAATGGCGTTCGCCGCTCGACCTGCCGTGATTGTGCTCGACGAACCGACCACCGGGCTCGACGTCACGACGCAGGCCCACGTGCTGGAAACAATCCGGTCGCTCGCGTCGCTGCACGGGGTCGCTGCGCTGTACGTCACCCACGACCTGGCGGTCGTTGCGACGTTGGCCGACCGAGTTGCGGTCATGTACGCAGGGCGGATCATCGAGCAGGCGTCGACTGCCGAGATCTTTGCCGACCCGGCCCACCCGTATACGCGCTACCTCGTTGCCGCGGCGCCTGAAATGGGGAGCGATCGGCAACTGGTCGGCCTCGGTGGACGCTCACCCTCACCTGGACAGCGACCTGTCGGCTGCGCGTTTGCGCTGCGGTGCGAGGTGGCGACTGACCACTGTCGCGAAGCCTTCCCAGCAGTCGAGCTTGTCAGCGACGACACCGGCACGCGTGAAGTGCGCTGCTTCCACCCCTACGCCGTGCCGGAGCGCATGGCGCGCCGTCAAGCTGCAACGGCGGCGCGACCGATTGGTGACGAAGTGGCGTTGAGCATCCGAGGGTTCTCGGCTGGATATGCCGGGACCCAGGTGGTCCATGACGTCACGTTCGACATCGCTCGCGGTGAGAGCGTCGCTCTCGTCGGCGAATCGGGGTCCGGCAAGAGCACCTTGTCGCGTTCGATCGGCGGGCTGCATCACGAGTGGACCGGTGAGATCGAACTCGGGGGAGTGCCGCTCGCGCGCTCGTCTCGCGACCGGCCAGTCGGCCAACGCCTGTCGATCCAGTACGTCTTCCAGAACCCGTACAGCTCGCTCCATCCTCGCCGCTCGATCGCCGACAGCGTCGCCCGGCCGCTGGCTATCGCTGGCGTCGACAAGGCCGAAGCCCGCCGACAAGTGGACCGTATGTTGGAGCGAGTGTCGTTAAGTGCTGCGTACGGGGCGCGATATCCCGACCAGCTCTCTGGTGGAGAGCGTCAGCGTGTTGCGATCGCCCGTGCGCTCGTCAGTAAACCCGACGTGTTGATTTGTGACGAGGTCACCAGCGCACTCGACGTCCTCGTGCAGGCAGCCACGATTGAATTGCTTGTCGACCTCCAAAAGGAACTTGGCCTCGCGATGCTCTTCGTCACCCACAACTTGCCGCTGGTCCGGTCGATCTCACAGCGCGTCGCGGTGATGTCGGAAGGTCGCATTGTCGAACTGGGCACCGCAGCCGACACGCTGACCAATCCACAGCAGGAGTACACGCAGCGCCTGCTTGGCGACACTCCGAGCATTCCCGACTTCGGTGCAACTCCCGACCGTTCGTTCGCCGGCCCGCAGTGAGCACGTCGATCCGCCTCGTCAGCTACAACATCCAGTACTCGCGCGGCAAAGATGGCGAGTACGACCTCGAGCGCATTGCCGACACGGTGCGCGGCGCCGACATCATTGGGCTGCAGGAGGTCACGCGGTACCTCCGACCGAACACCGAGCAAGACCAGCCGGGCGAACTCGCGGCGCTGCTCGACGACTACTACTGGGTGTACGGGCCGCCCGCTGATGTCGATGCGTCGATCCGCAGCAGCGACGGAACCATTATCAATCGTCGGGCTCAGTTCGGCAACATGCTGCTCAGCCGGTGGCCGATTACGTCGATGCGGCTCGAACTGTTCCCGCGGCTACGCACCTTCGACACCGTTGCACTGCAGCGCGGCGCGCTCGAGGCTGTGATCGAACACCCGGACGGCCCAATCCGCGTCTACGTCGTGCATCTCGATCACTTACTGGAACGCCACCGCGTCGCCGAGATCGAACACCTGCTGGCGTTCGCTTCCGATGCGGCTCGGCACGGCACTGCGGCAACCGGGCCTTCACGATTGCTCGGAATGCCAAGTGAGGTACCCGACGACTATGTCGTGATGGGCGACTGCAACATGCTCCCCGAGTCGCCGGCCTATTTCGCGATGACCGGCGAGCCCGACTACTACTACGGGCCAATCATGACGTCCGACCGGATGGTCGACACCTGGCGGCTGACTGGACGCGACATCACCGACGGGGTCACCTGGTGGGACGAGCAGACCGAGTTCACCGAGGGGACCCGGCTCGATTACGTGTTCGTCACCCCGGGCCTGGCGGAGCGGGTCGTCGCTGCTGGCATCGACGAGGAGGCCCCGGGCTCAGATCATCAACCGGTGTGGATCGATCTTGCTGTAGGCGGCGATGGCGGCGATGGCGGCGATGGCAACAAGCCAGCTCAGCGCCAACCGCTGGACGATCCGAATCGGCCCGGCTGATCCCATGGGTGCCTCAACAGCGGACGACCCGATTGCGCTGGTGATGGTAGATGCGGCTGGGGTCGTGTTCGACAAAGACGGCACCCTGTTTGATCTTGACGCTCGTTGGTACCCGTTCTTCAGTGGCATCATCGACGACGTTACAGAACGGCTCGCCGACGCATCTCTGTCAGCGGTGCTGACCAAGCTTCTCGGGGTCGCTGAGGGCGGCTTGGTCATCGACGGGCTTGCTGCAGTCGGGTCGGTCGGTGAGATCGGTCGGCGAATCATCGACAAGTTGGTAGCCCTGGGGCACGATCCCGATCTGGCTCGTGCCACCGTTGGCGATGCGGTGGACGCAGCGCAGTTCGGACCGGTTGCGCCGATCGGAGACATCGCGGGGACGCTCCGTGCACTCGCTGATACAGGCCTCCGACTTGGCATTGCCACCTCCGACGGCGTTGCCAATACGCGCGACGAACTCGTGGCTCACGAACTTGTTGGCGTGTTTGATCCGGTTCGATGTGCCGACGACGGCGGCCCGGTTAAACCTGACCCGGCAGTGCTGCTCGAAATCGCTGCAGCGTGGAACGTTGCTCCAGCCGACATCGTCTTCGTCGGCGACAGTCGCCAAGACCTGGCAACAGCCCAGAGCGCAGGCACGCGTTTCGTCGCCCGATGTGACC
>JBLIKS010000204.1:0-5365 GCA_047635555.1 Candidatus Azotimanducaceae bacterium | reverse complement strand
AGAGATCGAGATCGGCTTCCCCTCAGCGAGCCAACCCGACTTCGACTTCCTCCGGCTCCTGATCGAGGATGACCTGATTCCAGACGATGTCTGGATCCAAGTACTCGTCCAGTGCCGACCTGAGCTGATTGCCCGCACGTTCGAGGGCCTGCGCGGCGCTCCACGAGCAATCGTCCACTTTTACAACTCAACGAACCCGCTCCAGCGCGAAGTGGTGTTCGGCCTCGATCAAGAGCAGATCAAGCAGATCGCCGTCACCGGTGCCACGCTCTGCAAAGAACATGAGGCCGCGCTGCCAGACCGAGTCGACGGGTCAGCGACCGAAATCCGTTACGAGTACAGCCCCGAGAGCTTCACGCTGACCGAGCCCGACTACGCCATCGAGGTATGCGAGGCCGTCATGGACGTGATTGCCCCGACGCCTGACGATCCAATCATCTTGAACCTGCCGGCCACCGTCGAGTGCTACTCCCCCAACGTCTACGGCGACGTCATCGAGTGGTTCGGCCGGACAATCCGCGACCGCACATCGGTCCTCATTTCGCTCCACCCGCACAACGACCGCGGCTGCGCCGTCGCTGCGGCCGAGTTCGGCGTCATGGCCGGCGCCGACCGCGTCGAAGGCACGCTCTTCGGCAACGGCGAGCGCACCGGCAACGTCGATGTCGTCAACCTGGCAATGAACCTGTTCATGAATGGTGTCGACCCAAAGCTCGATATCTCCGACATCGATGCGCTTCGCCGCACCGCCGAGTACTGCAACCGGCTGCCGGTCTCACCTCGCCACCCATACGTGGGCGACCTCGTCTACACCGCGTTCTCCGGGAGCCACCAGGACGCCATCAAGAAAGGCCTTGATGCCCTCGATGCCACTCGAGACGCAACCTCGGGCGAGTACCCGAAGTTCGCCGTTCCGTACCTGCCGATCGACCCGAAGCACGTTGGGCGTACCTACGAAGCAGTCATCCGGGTCAACAGCCAGTCCGGTAAGGGCGGCGTCGCCTACGTGATGAAGACCGAGCACGGCTTCGACCTGCCGCGCCGGCTCCAGATTGAGTTCTCCAAAACCATCCAGCACATCACCGAGGATTCCGGCACCGAGATCACACCCGGTGTGATGTGGGATGCATTCCAGGACGAGTACATGCCCGCAACACCCACAATGAAACTGCGCAGCCATGAGCTGCACAGCGCCTCCGGTGATGATGGCGGCACCACCACAATTCAGGTGCAACTCGAGGTCGAAGGTGCGGCGCATTCGTTGCACGGAACGGGCGATGGACCGGTCGAAGCCTTTGTCGCCGCACTCACCGATGAGTTCGGTGGATCGGTCGGCGGCCATTTCGACGTGCTCGACTACGCCGAGCACGCCATCGGCCAAGGCGCTGACGCACGCGCCGTCGCGTACCTCGAGACCGTCGACGGCAACGGCAACGTTCGCTGGGGCCTCGGCACCGATCCAAGCATCACCACTGCCTCGCTGCGCGCCGTCCTTGCCGCGTTCGAGCGCCAGCGCCAGCGCCGGTAACACCAGCGTTCCTGCCGACCTCGCGTCTGCGTGATGTTTTTGGTGCCCATTTCAGCCAAAACCATCACGCAGACGCTGTGAGACCGAACGCTGGTCTGACTATGTTGGAGGTATGACCTGGATGGTGACAGCGGTTCGTCGATCCCTTTGGCTCGTGCTGATCGGTGCCGTTGGCGGAGTCACATGGTCGTGGTGGCGAGACCGCACTGCGCCGCCGACACCTCCGTCGCCTCCGGAATGGCCGCCACTCGAGCCGGCCAACAACGCTCCGGCAATGGCGTCAGTGGTCAAGGCTCTCGTCGACTCGCCGGACGCGCGTTCCGATGCTGGGACCGAACCGTGGTTGCCGCCGAAGGCTGATGGTTCGTGTCCTGAGCTGTACCTGATCAAAGCAAACGACAACTCAGGGATCTTCCACGTCCCAGGCGGCCGCTTCTACGACCGCACCAAGGCCGAGCGTTGCTATGCCACTGCGGCCGACGCCGTTGCGGACGGCTACCGTCCGGCCAAGGCCTAAACAGGCTTCCTGAACACCCCGAACTACACCCCGAAATACACCCCGAAATACACAGGAGAAACCACCATGAAGGTCACCGTCGACTTCGACAGCTGCGCATCGACCGGCGCTTGCATGCAGGTGTGCCCTGAAGTGTTCGAGGTCCGCAACGACGGCTACCTCTACATCCTGCAGGAAAATCCGGGGCCAGAGTTGGCCGCCAAGGTGAACGAGGCGGCCGACATGTGCCCGACCGCAGCTATCACGGTCGAGTAATCCCCGGTCGCGGCGACCGAGATTCCGTCGCTGCGGGCCGTTCTCGGTAGGTTGCCAACGTGGGATTTCACGCACAACTCGAACGTTCGTGGGCCGCATCGTCATCGATGCTCTGTGTCGGCCTCGACCCTGATCCAGCCCGGATGCCAGCCCCGCTCGACGGCGCTCCCGACGCGATCGAACGGTTTTGCCGAGCAATCGTCGACGCGACCGCCGACCTCGTGTGCGCGTTCAAACCGCAGATCGCCTACTTCGCGAGCCAACGTGAAGAAGCTGCGCTCGAACGAATCTGCACGTACATCCGCGAGACCTATCCCGACGTGACACTGATCCTCGACGCCAAGCGCGGCGACATCGGCTCAACCGCCGAGCACTACGCCCGCGAGGCATTCGGCCGGTACTCAGCCCACGCGGTCACCGTCAACCCGTACCTCGGGACCGACTCGGTCGAACCATTCTTCCAACACACTGGCGACGGTGGTGGCGGAGTCATTGCCCTGTGCCGCACGAGCAACCGCGGCGGCGACGACTTCCAGTCGCTGGTTACTGCTGACGAGCACGGTGCCAAGCCGGTCTACATGCACGTGGCGGAGCGGGTCGCCAACGAATGGTCCCAGCTCGGCGACTGCGGTCTGGTCGTCGGCGCGACCTACCCGGAAGAACTCGCCAAGGTGCGCGCCGCTGCACCCGGCATCCCGTTCCTCGTACCCGGCGTGGGGGCCCAGGGAGGCGATGCCGCGACCGTGGTCGAGCACGGGAGCAATGCCGCACGCAGCGGGCTGATGGTCAGCTCCTCGAGAGCTGTGCTCTACGCCAGCAACGGCGAAGATTTCGCAGAGGCTGCCCGAGCCGAAGCGCAACGCACCGCAGCATCACTCACGATCAGCACAGACCGAACGTGATGTTCTTGTCACGCTTTGGTCTGGTTGGTTTCAGAGGGTGAGTGTGACGGACCTGAGTGTGACGTTGCGCCCCGAATGATTAGAGAGTCTTGATGTCGATGATGCCGGGGGCGGCACGCAGCGCGGCGAGTGTTGCCTCGGGGATAGCAGCGGTCGGGGCAATCAGCATGACTGCCGTGCCGGAGCCTTCGACTCGGCTGACATCCATGTCGGCAATGTTGACCTCGGCGTCGCCGAGGAGTGTTCCGACAGTGCCGATGACGCCTGGGCGATCGTCGTTGGTGATGACGACCATGTGGTCGGCCGGCGGCACATCAAATGGGACATTGTCGATGTTGACGATGCGCTGATCATTCCGCGGGCCCGAAAGCGTGCCCGAGATCGAATGCTCGCCGCCGCGCAAAGTCAAGAGATTGACGTAGTCGGCTGCCGTGGCGCAGTTGACGTCACGCACTTCGACGCCGTGTTCCTTGGCGAGTTGTGGTGCGTTCACGTAGGTGACAGGTTCGTCCGAAATGGCCCCAAAGAAGCCCTTCAGCACAGCGAGTTCGAGGATGCGGGTGTCGTAGCCAGCGATTTCACCTTCGGTGCAGACCTCAAGCGTCTTGGGGAGCGAGCCGTTCAGCGAAACGAACAACGCACCAAGACGCTCAGCAAGCGGCAGGTACGGACGAATCGTCTCGTTCGCTTCGGCTGCATCAACGTTGACCGCGAACGGCACGAACTCGCCAGCGAGCGCAAGCTCGACCATGGTGGCAATGGTGTCGCCGGCCTTGTCTTGGGCTTCGTTGGTGCTCGCACCGAGGTGCGGGGTGACGACGACGCTCGGCAGCTCGAACAGCGGCGACTCGGTCATTGGCTCGGTCGAGAACACGTCGAGACCGGCACCGGCAATCACGCCGTCGCGGATGCAGTCAGCCAGATCGCCTTCGTGGACAATGCCGCCGCGGGCGACGTTGATAACGAGCAGCGAAGGCTTCGCCTTGAGCAGCAGATCACGATTGATGAGGCCAAGCGTCTCTGGCGTCTTGGGGAGGTGGACCGTCAAGAAGTCCGACTCGGCCACCAGTTGATCGAGGGTCATCAGTTCGACACCCATCACCTTTGCGCGGTCTTCCGAGACGAAGGGGTCATAGGCAACGATCCGCATGCCGAACGCCCTGGCACGGTCAGCCACCAGCTTGCCGATGCGGCCGAGGCCAACGACCCCGAGGGTCTTGTCGACGAGCTCGACGCCGGTCCAGCGGCTGCGCTCCCAGCGTCCTGCGACGAGGGCGGCATGGGCTTGGGGAACGTTGCGCGCCGTGGCGAGGAGCAGTGCCATCGTGTGCTCGGCAGCCGACACGATATTGCTCTGCGGCGCGTTGACGACCATGACACCCTGCTTGGTGGCGGCAGCGACGTCGACGTTGTCGAGGCCAATTCCTGCGCGGCCGACCACCATCAGATTGTTCGCAACTGCGAGCAGTTCTGCATCGACCTGTGTCGCTGAGCGAATGATCAAAGCTGCGGCCCCAGGAATGATCGTGAGCAGTTCTTCAGCAGACTTGCCAATCTGGATGTCGACATCGTGACCGGCTTGACGAAGCCGTTCGAGTCCACCGTCAGCAATTTCTTCTGTCACCAGGATACGAGCCATCTGGAATGCTTATCGGCGCTCCGGTCCCCCTTCCAAGAGATTTGACGAACCGTTTGCATCATTGCTCGCCGCGTCCACTGATCACGGAGGAAGTACCGTGCGAGACGTGTCCGATGACCACTCCGCGCAACCCGATCTGCGGGTGATTGAGCTCTGGTTCGTCGAACGCGGTGTTCCGCACTTCGTCGAGCGGAAAACGGACGGATCCGTGCTCGATGCCTGGACCCGCGCACTACCGCTCCTCGTCGTCGCCTATCTGCTGCAGGGACTCAATGCGCTGAACCTGGCCGAGTGGTCGCTCGAACGGAATCTCTTCGTCGCCGTGGCGGTCATCACCATGCTGTTGGCCGCCTGGGTGTTGTCCAATCGGTTACGCGGCGTCCCGGCTTTCGCCCGGCCCACCGATATCGATGCGCCGGAACTCGCACTGTTCCTCTTTGGCCCGGCCGTCCCCGCCCTGCTGTTCGAGCAGACCGGCGATGCAATCGAGAGCGTCCTGTCCGCGACCGTCCTTCTTGCCGCGA
>JBLIKS010000203.1:0-5377 GCA_047635555.1 Candidatus Azotimanducaceae bacterium | reverse complement strand
GCCCGACCTCGCACGCAACGTGCACTCCTGCTGTCACGCCACGTACAGCCCAAACATCATGCGGTCGGGCGACAAGTTCAACACGGTGCCTGACGTTGCAAACCTCCTGATCGACATTCGGCTGCTGCCTGGCGAAACCCAAGACGATGCCGATGCGCATCTCCGTGCAGTGATCGGCCCCGACCTGCTGCCTTCGGTCGACATCGAGCCCATCCGCGACGACTTGAACAACGGCACCGCGCTCTCGTCGACCGAGACCCCGATGTGGGGCGCGCTGCGCGACTCGATCCAAATGGCGTACCCGAATGCGTCGGTGCTGCCGAGCCTCGTGACCGGTGCAACCGACGGCCGTTTTTTCCGTCAGCGCGGCGTGCCGGCATATGGCGCCGGCCTGCTCAGTCATCATGTGACGCTCCCAGAATTTCTGAGCCGATTCCACGGGCACGACGAACGGATCGACATTGAATCGCTTCGTCTGACGACACAACTCTGGCTCGACGTGCTCGACCGCCTTTGGGTTTGATTGCCGAACACACCCATGTCACACCCAGGTCAGACCTCGGTGTGACAGTTCACGGGTTGAGGTAGCTCCGGAGGCCGTCTTCTGCGACTCCTGCGACTTTGACGAACAGGCTGTCGAGCTGCGCTGGGGTCAGCGGCGGATCTTCTTCCAGTAGTTCGAGCCCAGCTGAGTACGTGACGGTGCAGCCGGTGTCGGTCGGCTCGATCGTGATCACGTCATGGGCGCAAAAGACCGCATTGGTTCCTTCCATCACGAAGCGTGCCGGACGGTCAACTTCGAGGAGTTCGTAGACAACCGGGGCGGGCTTCCCATCGAATCCCACGACGGTGACTTCGTAACGCGAGCCCACCTCGTGCCCACTGCCGTGAATCTGACGAGGGTTGGTCACGCCCCGATCCCATTCGTTCACCCGGGTCAGGTTGACGAGCCGATCGAAGGCCGCGTCGGGGGAGAGCGGTGAGGTGATGTCGAACTGCTGGGTGGCCATTTGCCGAGATTGCCACACAATTGCGGCTCAACTCCTGTTCGGGGCGGTCGATATAAAACGTATGAACTTGCTGAAAGGGACACCCGTCTCGATCGCCAACGCTGCCCAGCTGCACCCGGGAACAATCCTGGTGAGCGGGTCCGGTGGCATCAAGATCCTGCGGTCTCGGAACAAGCTCGACAACGGTTGGAACTGTGCCGATGGCGCAGGGATCGATGACAGCGAGGCACTGAACACCGATCTATGGACTGCCTATACGCCTGAACAGCTCGCCGCGCACCTCGCGATGGCGGCGGAGCTGCATGCCTTGGCGGGAGTCCGCGAGCTCAGTGGAGGTCTCGCTACGTGGGACGCATGCTCAGGCCGCCGCTGCGTGCTTCCCAGGCTCGCCAAGATCGTTCACTGAACGCTCAGCTCGGCCAAGTGTCACTGACGCGGTATCCGAGTGGCCACGGGTCGCTCGGGTCTGTCTGGTAGGCGAACGTTCCGTATCGCCACGCTCGACCTGTCACCAACGGCACAATCGCGTCAACAGTGCCCACACTCGTGTCGGCTGCGATGAGACCAGTGAACTGCGAACCAATCACCGATCGCATCACGAGTTGGTCGCCGACGTCCATTTTGCCCTGTGCTCGAAGCAGCGCCATCCGCGCCGACACGCCCGTTCCGGTGGGTGAACGGTCGAGCTTGCCTGGCTCGACCACCACGGTGTTCATCATCTGTAGGACCCCATCGGCAGAGCGTTCGAGCCCGCCGGCGATCTGACAGAACGAGAAGTGTGTCCAGTCGATCGTCGGATGCTCAAACTGCAACTGAGCGTTCGCCGCGCGAGTGATGAGTGAACCCATCCGGGCGAGTTCTGCTCCGTTCTCGGGTCCGACGTTGAGGCCAATGTCGGCGGCGTCGACCATGACGAAGCTGTCTCCGCCCCACGCAGTGTCGACACGTAACTGCCCGACGCCGTCGACGTTGAGCGCGACGTCGCGTAGCGCTGCGAACGCCGGAACGTTCCGGATCGTGACAGCAGTGACCTTTCCGTCGGCGCAGGTTGCCTCAACATGGACGAGCCCCGCCGGTGCCTCGAGGGTGAGGGTCGTGGTCGGTTCGGTCATCGGCACGATCCCTGTTTCGAGAACCACCGTGGCGACACACATGGCGTTGGAGCCCGACATGAGGGGGGTGTCCATTGGCTCCATGATGATGAACCCAATGTCTGCGGCAGGGTCGATTGCTGGGACGAGCAAATTGACGTGCTTGAAGACGCCGCCGCGCGGCTCGTTGCCAATGATGTGTCGCAATCGGCCGTCGTTGGCAATCCAGCGTGATTGCTCGAACACAGAGTCGCCAGGGGGAGGGGCGATACCGCCGACGATGACGTCGCCAACCTCACCTTCGGCGTGGCATCCGACAACTTCGATCGGTCCGGTGACGAACTCCATGTCGCTCTGCATGGCGACATCGTGTCAGGCCGCGCGAAGAATTTGAGTGACGCGAAGTGCACTTCGTCCACAAAATGTTGCACACTACAAGTAATTCGAGGTACCAGTAAGAGCGAGCTACCCGTAATCCATGGAGGACACGATGAGCCTGACAGAGACCACACACGATCGCATTACACCGTCCGACCCCGCTGGGGCCGTGCGCGCGTGGCTCGAGGAAAACTGGGATCCGGACCTCACGGTCGCGCAATGGTGGGAGAAGCTCGGCCTTGCCGGCTGGTCGTCGCCGCTGCTTCCCGTCGAGGCGTACGGCCTCGGCCTGTCGCGGGCCGACTCGGTTGCCGTGATGCGCGAGATCGGAGCGTTTGGTGCGCTCGGCCCGCCCAGTGGCCTCGGGTTGTTGCTTGCGGCGCCGACGATCGCCACTCACGGAACGCAAGAACAGATCGACCTGTACGTGCGCGACATCGTCACCGGCCAGCAAGCCTGGTGCCAACTGTTCAGCGAACCCGGTGCAGGTTCTGACCTCGCCGGGCTGAGCACGCGAGCCGAACGCGATGGCGACGAGTGGATCATCAACGGCCAGAAGGTGTGGACATCCCTCGGTCAGACCGCGGACATGGGCATGTTGATTGCTCGCACTAACGTCGACGTGCCGAAGCACAAGGGCATCAGCTGGATGGCCATCGACATGCATCAGCCGCAGGTCGAAATTCGCCCGCTGTACGAGATGACCGGCCACGCGATGTTCAACGAGGTTTTTCTCACTGATGCCCGAGTTCCCGTCGATGCCGTGATTGGTGATGTGAACAACGGTTGGGCTGCCACGAACACCACCCTGCAGGCCGAGCGCGCCGGCCTCGGCTCAGGCGGCTCGGGAGGAGCAGCGGGCGGCATGCCAGGGACTATCGCCGGCCAACTCGACCGGCGCGCCGGAGACCTCGTCAAGCCGAGCGACCCAAGCAAGAAAGCCCGTCAGGCCACGGCGGCGACTCGCCCGAACCGGTCGGTGCTGTTTGACTTCGCCAAGAGTGCCGGAAAGATCAACGACCCACACGTCCGCCAAGACCTGATGCGCCTTCACACGATGAACATCATTGGTGGCCTCAACGCCCAGCGCCTGAAGGCGATGCGTCAGCAGGGAAATGACATCCCCGGCATGGCCAATATTTCGAAGCTGCAGATGAGCGACATGGTGCGCCTCACCCGCGACCTGGGTCTCGGGATCATCGGAGCGAGCGGCATGTTGCACGCCTACACCGATGCCCAACGCGAGTCGCTCAACGAGGCAATAGGCAACCCGCTGCTCGGCATGGTGACCGGTCCTGCGCTCTACGCACAGGCGCCACCGATCTACGGCGGCACCGACCAGATCCAGAGAAACATCCTCGGTGAGCGAGTGCTCGGGCTTCCCAAAGAACCGAATCAAGACAAGGTCCTGCCGTTCTCCGAGCTCCCAAAAAACGTCTGAGGCAATTATGACCATGACCGACCCTTCACCACTCTCGTTCGACCGTGACTACCTGCTCTCGACACACGAGTACGCCGCACCGCACGTCGTTGCCGGCCGGAACCTCCACGGCGGCATGCTCGCCGACGGGTCGTATCAGCCGCCGCGTGCCCTCGGCCGGGTCCCAGCAATGGACGCATGGGAAGCCGCTCTGAACGAGCGCGGTGGCGCATTGTTCCCGGCGTCAGCTGCCCTGCTCGCCGGTGATCGCGTGCCGAATACCGAACAACAAATCGTGCTGGTGCGCAACGGCCTCGACGTTCGGCTCTGGAACACGCTGACCATCGTCGGGAAGATCGAAGCCATGGGCGCATTCATCGGGCTCTGGCCGGTCCCCGACCTGCAGGCGGCCATCGTGGAGGACATTTCAGGGATGGCGATCGGTCACCTGGCCACCGGCCTGCTCGAGGCGCACGGCATCGACGAGGGCGGCATCCCTGATCAAGGGATCGGGGGCCACGACGAGATGTGGTTCGCCGCACGCGATCTCGCGTTTGGGCCTGACGCGTATCCCGATGTCGAACCGCAGAAGGGTCTCACTCGTGAAGACGCCACTCGCTACCTCCCCGAGGTCTCGGAGGAAGTCGAGCAGATCCTGTCGTTCCTCGCGAACGTGCTGATCATCGAGTTCCGTGCCGAGATCGGGTTCGCTGAGACACAGGCGATCCTGACGACACCGGGGCTCTTCGGAGAACGCACAGCCGACGCTGTGCTCGGCGCCGAGATTGTTGGCCGTATTCGCAGTGACGAGGAAATCCACGTCAGATCGCTGAACCTCTATCTCGGTGAGTTCAGCAATGTCACGTTCCGCACCTTCGGGGGAGGCACCATTGCCGGGTCCGAACTGATCGGTCGATTCTGGGACGGCATGGTCGAGTGGGCAACTGTCATCAAGCCAGCCAATGATGCCGAGAGGGCCGAAACCGATCTGTTCGCTCTGATCGACTCGCACCCCGAAGCCGCTCGCATCCGCGCCGAGTTCGACGCAGCCGGAACCTGACCGGCGTCCGTGTCGTTCGGGGCTGGAGCGGCTGCCTACCGTTGCCGTCAATGCAACTGACGTGCTCATGCTGATCGAAACGCTGCTCCCACTCGGCAAGCTCGACCCGGGTCTGCGCGAGCCCGACACCCCGCTCGACATTCGCGACTTCGCCCGGTTGGCCAAGGTCGCCGAAGACGTTGGGGTCGGCGCCGTGCTGGTGGAAGAGACCAAAGACGACCCGTATCAACTCCTTGCGCTCGGAGCAATGACGACTGAACGAGTCCAACTCGGTACATCGGTCGCCATGGCGTTTCCGCGCAGCCCGACCGCGACGGCGATGTCGGCCTGGTCGCTACAGAAGCTGTCGAACGGTCGCTTCATGCTCGGGCTCGGCACGCAGGTCCGTGCCCACATTCAGCGCCGCTATGGCCTGGAG
>JBLIKS010000202.1:0-5411 GCA_047635555.1 Candidatus Azotimanducaceae bacterium | reverse complement strand
CGTACTGCGGGATGCGGACTGAATTCGTCACCACCAGCCGATCATCGTTCTCGCCACCCATCCACACATCTTGGCCTGCGCGAGGCACTTCAGGCAGGACTGATTTCTGCGGGCCGCGTTCACCTACGGTCTGGGGATGGCAGATCTCAAGCTCGGATACAACACCGGATACTGGTCAGCAGGCCCGCCGAAAGGTGCGCTCGAAGCAGTGCAGGAGGCCGAGAAGCTCGGTTTCAACTCGGTGTGGACCGCCGAGGCCTACGGCTCCGATGCCCTCACGCCGCTCGCCTGGTGGGGCGCGCAGACCAAGACGCTGCAGTTGGGCACGGCAATTGCTCAGATGGCTGCACGTACACCGACCGCCATGGCCATGGCCGCACTGACCATGGACCACCTGTCAGACGGCCGCTTCATCCTCGGCCTCGGCGCTTCGGGCCCGCAAGTCGTTGAAGGTTGGTATGGCCAGCCGTATCCGCGCCCGCTCGAACGCACACGTGAGTACATCGACATCGTGCGCCAGGTATTTGCCCGGGAAGCTCCCGTCGAGTACAGCGGCAAGCATTACCAACTGCCGTTCGACGGCGGCGCAAACCTCGGCAAGGCCCTCAAGCCAACTGTGCATCCACTGCGCAACGACATCCCGATCTACCTCGCCGCCGAGGGACCAAAGAATGTCGCTCTGTCGGCAGAAATCGCCGACGGCTGGCTTCCGCTGTTCTTCTCCCCGAAAGAAGACCGTTGGTACCGCGATCAGCTCGACGAAGGCTTCGCCGCATCGGGCGACCCGACCAAGAAGGATCGCTTCGAAGTGACAGCGACCGTGTCGATCGTGCCGGGCGACAACGTCCAGGAATGTGCCGACATGATCCGCCCCTTCCTTGCGCTGTACGCAGGCGGCATGGGCGCGAAGGGCGCGAACTTTCACTACGAGGTGTTCGAACGCATGGGCTACGGCGACGTCGCCGACAAGGTGCAGAACCTCTACCTCGAAGGCAAGAAGGCCGAAGCAGCTGCGTCGATCCCGCTCGAAATGGTCGAAGACGTCGCGCTCGTCGGCCCAGCCGGAAAGATCAAGGAAGAGCTGAGCAAGTGGGAAGACAGCTGCATCACCGAACTGCTGCTCAGCGGCCCCGCGATGATGCTCCCGCACTACGCCGAACTGATCCTCGGCTAATGGTTGACCGGTCACACTGCCCAGGCACAGTGTGACCGCCGTAGCCTGAAGTCGATGGCTCGCCACGACGTTCTCAATATCGAAGTCGACCGGGCGTCGCACGTCGAGATCGAGTTCGAAGACGGTGTCATTGCGCGCTTCGAACTGGCTCCACTTCGCCTCGCCTGCCCATGCGCCGAGTGCAACTCGCGGCGCCAGAAGGGCCAACCAGTGAGCCAGTCGGTCATGGAAGGCGGCCCGATCTCAATCACCGACGCCAAACTCGCCGGCGCATGGGGGCTCAGCCTCGATTGGTCCGATGGCCACTCGACTGGCATCTACGCGTGGACTGTGATGCGCCAGTGGATGGACGAACGCGACGACGATGACGACGATCCGGCCGACCGCAAGGTGTTCGGGAAACCCGTCGACGGCCCCATCCGTCGCGCCAACTGACTGGCAACCCTTGGATCCGAAGCCGCTTTCCGCCACGTGCCCCGATCCAATCAAGCGCGGCTGGTTGCGGAACGACTGGCACGACCTGACCTTCCTGCATTGGCCGTACGAGCCCGACGCCGTCCAAGCACTGCTTCCTGAGGGGCTGACCGTCGACACCTTCGACGGGAAGGCGTGGGTGTCGCTTGTCCCGTTCATGATGCGGCGGGCCGGGCCGACGTGCCTCCCGAAGCTGCCGTACGTGTCCGACTTCGAAGAAACCAACGTGCGGACCTATGTGGTTGACTCGCTCGGCAACCGGGCGGTGTGGTTCCTGTCGCTCGACTGCGTGCGACTCCCCGTTGTCTCATTCGCGAAAGTGCTGATTGGGTTTCCGTACTTCTGGGCCGACATGACGCTCGACATCGACGGCTCGAAAATCACGTACGCGACTCGACGTCGACGCTGGCCACGATCACCTGCAGCGCTCACCAACGTGAGCATCGACGTCGGCAAGCCAATCGAGCCGACCGAACTCGACGTCTTCCTCACCGCTCGTTGGGGAACGGTGGCGAAATCATTCGGTCGGCTGTGGTTCCACGCTGTTGATCACGAACCATGGACTTTCCACGACGCGACACTCATTGCACTCGATGATTCAGCGATGACCGCCCCTGGCCTGCCAACGCCGATTGGTGGACCGATCGTGCGCTGGGCTCAGCCGGTGCACGCCCGTTTCGCTCGCCCGGTCCGCGTCTGATTCAGAGCAGCGCGATGGGGAGATCGACGTGGCGAGCCCGCAGCCATTCGCCCAGCGCCTTCGCCTGAGCATCTTGACGCGTTGACGCTGCGACGCCTTCGTCGAGGAGGTCGTGAATCACAAAGTTGAGTGAGCGAACGTTGGCCAAACGATGGCGGTCCACCTGTAATTCTGCGGTTTCGGGCAGGAGCACCTGGAACATCTCGGTCGTCAGCTCGCTGTCGAGCCACTCCCACGCCTCATCGGAACGGGCGAACACGCCGAGGTTCGCATTGCCACCCTTGTCGCCCGACCGCGTACCGAAGACGGTGCCCAGCGGAACGTGTTCTGTCACACCGAGGTCTGACCTCGGCGTGACACGGGTGTCGACTGGCGGGACTGTCACACTTTGGTCTGACCGGAGTGTGACCGTGGATTCAATCTCGACCGTGTCGCCGCCGAGAATCGTGACGTACTGCGAGACAGCGTCGGCGGGGACGGTCGCAGGGCGGTAGACGCCGAAGGGCGACGCCGCGCCAGGCCCACCGCCGAGGCCGTAGTGACCAGGGATCGCAGCCAGTGCGGTGTGCACCATGGCGTCGGAGAATGCTCGGCCGACTTTGCGCTCGTCGGGATCTTTCACGGTGAGACGCCAGATTGCTGTTGCCTCTTCCTGAGTTGCAGGGTCAGGCTTATTCGTCGGAATCACACGGCTAGTGACCGACTCGAAATCTTCGGGCCGATACGGGCAGGCGTCCCAGAATGCGGCCTTCGCCAGCTCCGCCTTCTCCGCGATGTCGAGGCCGGTGAGAGCGACGGTAAACGAGTTGCGAAAGCCGCCAAGCTCGTTCATCGCGACCTTGAGTGTCGACGGTGGCGCCTCGCCACGGGTCCCCGACACCTTCACTCGGTCAGGCGCGATCTGTTCGAGTTCGACGGTGTCGAAACGCGCGGTGACGTCGGGGCCAAGGTAGGCGGGGCTCCCGATCTCGTACAGCAACTGCGACGTCACCGTGCCGACCGAGACCGCGCCGCCGGTGCCGTCGTGCTTGCCGATAACCGATGATCCGTCAGCGGCGACATCGGCCCACGGGAAGCCGAAGCGGGCGCGGCCGCCGATCTCTTCGCGGCCTTCAATCTCGGTGAAGAACGAGTAGTTGCCGCCGGTGACCTGCGCGCTGCATTCGATGAGGTGTCCAGCGACGACACCACCCGCGAGCTGATCGAGGTCGGTCCGTTTCCACCCGTGGTGCCAAGCGGCCGGGCCGCACACAACGGCCGCGTCGGTGACGCGGCCGGTGATGACAATGTCAGCCCCACGCGTCAGCGCGTCAACGATGCCGAAGCAACCGAGGTACGCATTGGCACTGACATAAGCATCAAGGTTGCCCAATCGTGTCACGTCGGAAGATCCGGCGAACGGTTTGAGCGCTCCACTCGCGGCCAGTTCGTGGATGCGCGGAAGGAGGTCGTCGCCGTTGACGTAGGCGATCGTGGGATTGAGGCCGAGATTGTCGGCAACGTCCTTGACCGCTTCGGCACAGCCGTCAGGGTCGAGGCCGCCCGCGTTGGACACCACCTTGATGCCCTTCTCCATGCAGGTGCCCATGACCTGTTCCATCTGTCCAACGAACGTTCGTGCGTAACCCTGCCCCGGGCGCTTGGCGCGGATGCGGCTCAGGATCAGCATTGTGAGCTCGGCAAGCCAGTCGCCGGTGAGGACGTCGATCGGCCCGCCCTCAACCATCTCGAGCGCGCCGCTCGGCCGGTCACCGAAGAAGCCTGAGCAGTTGGCGATGCGGATCGGGTCAGTCATCGTGAACGCTCCCGAGGTACAGAGTTGCGAAAGGGGCCTGACCCCATGCGCAATAGTTCATTCGACTGGCTCGAGCGCGACGAGAAGATCGCCCTGGTCGACTCGATCGCCGACAGCGAAGCGCACTTCGCCGACCGTCGCAGCTGAGGTTGCGGTGATCTTGTGTTCCATCTTCATTGCCTCAACCACCATCAGGACATGGCCTTCGCCGACGGTTTGACCAACTTCAACATAGACAGCAATGACGGTGCCGGGAAGCGGGCACACCGGGCCGCCGCCGGCGTCGTCCAGCTCGTGTTCGACGAATCGGGGCAACTGGGTGAAGACAACCGAACCCGCTGCACTACGTGTGCGGACTGCCGCGCCGTCGATGGACACGTCGACGCCATGTCGAACGCCATCAACCTCGATGACCTCACGCTCGTCGGTTCGCGCCAGAAGACGGACCGCAATTCGGCGGCGCTCATCGGTCGCCAGCGTCCCGTCATCGGTCGGCGTTGGCCAGGCTCCGATTGACACCGACGCAGTCGATCGCGAGTCGACAACGAACTCGACCTGATGGTCGGTTGCACCATCGGTCCACGTCTGACGTTGCCCTTGGGTTCGGAGGGTGCGAAAACCGGAGGGTGCAAAACCTTGATGCTTGTCGTCGCCTCGTGTTCGCCGCTCTTCAGCAAAGACCGCAGCAAGCAGAAGTGCCACCCGGTCGTCTCCGACGGGACCCGCTGGGGTGAGGACATCGGGATGCTCAGCGAGGTACGCCGTCGGCGTTTTTGCTGCGAGAAAGTCGCGTTCACCGAGCGTTGCGACGAGCATGTCGATGTTCGTGTCGACGCCCTTGACCTGCGACATGCGAAGTGCCCGGGCGAGCAAACGAGCTGCATCGTGGCGGGTCGGTGCGTATGCAATGACCTTTGCGAGGAGCGAATCGTAGTTCGGAGAAATCAACGCACCAGCACGGATGCCGGTATCGGTGCGGACATCGTCGCTGACATCGAACGCAGTGATCTCGCCGGTCGACGGCATCCAGTTTGTCGCTGGGTTTTCCGCGACCACGCGCACCTCGATGGCATGGCCAGTGATGGTGACGTCGGCTTGTGAGACGGCGAGTGGTTCGCCCGATGCGACACGCAGTTGCATCTCGACGAGGTCGAAGCCGGTCACTTCTTCGGTCACTGGGTGCTCGACCTGGAGCCGAGTATTGACCTCGAGGAAATTGATCACCTGACCGTCGTCCGATTCGCCAACGAGGAATTCGACGGTGCCTG
>JBLIKS010000201.1:0-5433 GCA_047635555.1 Candidatus Azotimanducaceae bacterium | reverse complement strand
CTGAAACACCGGCTGAAACACCGGCTGAAACACCGGGCTCACTCAGAGCGGATTCGTGATGGCACCGGTTTCAGCGCCCTGCACGAGACGTGCGTACTTACCAAGGACGCCGGTCGTGTAGCGCGGGGCGTTGGGCTGCCAACCGACCTTGCGGGCTGCCAGAACCTCATCGGCCACCTGCAAATCGAGCTTTTTGCTCGGGACGTCGATGAAGATTGAGTCGCCTTCTTCGATGAATGCAATCGGGCCACCGTCGGCTGCTTCCGGCGCAACATGGCCGATGCAAAAGCCCCAGGTGCCTCCAGAGAATCGACCGTCCGTGATCAGGGCGACGTCGCCGCCGCGGCCAGCGCCCTTGAGCGCCCCGGTAATGGCCAGCATTTCGCGCATGCCGGGGCCGCCCTTGGGGCCTTCGTAGCGGATGACGATGACGTCGCCGGCGTTGATCTCGCCCGCAAGAATCGCCTCCATGGCGAACGACTCGTCGTCGTACACGCGAGCCGGGCCTTCGAAGTGCATCTGCTCGGCAGTGAGGCCAGCCACCTTGACGACCGAACCCAACGGGGCGAGCGAACCGGTGAGGATGTTGATGCCACCCTCGCTGTGGATCGGTGCGCTGACCGGATGGACAACGACACCGTCGGGCTCAGCGATGTCCATCGCGTTGAGATTCTCCGCCATTGTCTTGCCGGTGACGGTCATGCAGTCGCCATTCAACATGCCATTGTCGAGCAGATGCTTGAGGACGCCTGGGACGCCTCCGACCTTGTCGAGATCGCTCATGTGGAACTTGCCACCCGGGGTCATGTCGGCGATGTGAGGCACCTTGTCAGCAATCCGGTTGAAGTCGTCGAGTTGGAGATCGACTCCGGCCTCGTTGGCAATAGCAAGCAGGTGGAGCACGGCATTGGTGGATCCACCAAGCGCCGACGTCAGCGCAATCGCGTTCTCGAATGCAGGCTTAGTCATGATCTGGCGCGACGTGATGCCGAGTCGGAGCAAACCAACAACGGCTTCACCGGCGAGGCGTGCATCGGCTTCGCGACGCGGGTCAATAGCCGGCGGCGACGCGGAACCCGGGAGGCTCATCCCAAGGGCTTCGGCGATCGAGCTCATCGTGTTGGCGGTGAACATGCCGCCGCAGGCGCCCTCTCCGGGGCATGCCTTCACTTCGATGTCGTGCAATTCCTGGTCGTCGATCATGCCGGCTGCGTGTGCCCCGACAGCTTCGAACACCGAAGTGATGTCGAGCGCCTTGCCATTGTGCTCGCCGGGCATGATCGAGCCGTTGTAGACGAACACCGATGCGAGGTCGAGGCGGGCCGCAGCCATGAGCATGCCCGGGATTGATTTGTCGCAGCCAGCGAGGCCAACGAACCCGTCCAGGCGCTCGGCGTGCATCACGGTCTCGACCGAGTCGGTGATGACCTCGCGGGAAACCAGCGAAGCGCGCATGCCTTCGTGACCCATCGAGATGCCGTCGGACACGGTGATCGTGCCGAACTCCATACCGAAACCACCGGCAGCATTGACGCCTGCCTTGGCCTGCGCGGCAAGCTTGCGCAGCGTCATATTGCATGGAGTGACTTCGTTCCATGCGTTGGCGAGGCCGATCTGCGGCTTCTCCCAGTCGTCGTCGCCCATCCCGATCGCTCGGAGCATCGAACGCGATGGCGCTTTCTGCATGCCGTCGGTGACGTCGCGTGAGCGCGGCTTGATGTCCACAGGAGTGTTCTGATTGTCAGCTGACATGGTGGCGAGGATAGTGCGAGGCCATCAACAGGACCCTGGTGCTGCGCGCACCAGCCCCGGTGCAGGGCACTCCCGACATTTGGTCTCACTTGAACGCCACCCACCCCGAGCCCACTTCCGGTAGGTCGACACCGAATACAGTGCTCCTCGTGGCCTCCTCGACGGTTTCGATCACTTCCGTTGCGTTCGATGCGTATGTATTCGAATCGGTCCACTCCCGCGACGGCGTCCGCCTCGAACGCGGTGAAGATGCCAACGGCAACGTGCTGGCAGTCGGAGCCGCCAAACTGCAAACTCACCTCGGTGGCTGGATCGCATTCCAATCGCGTCGGGCACCGAACTTGCTTGGCCTCGTTGAGCAGGTTCACCCCATTGGCCACGAGGCTTTCACTGATGCCTTCATCATCGACACCGATGACATCAGCCTGGTCCGCGACCGGTTCGCGGTGAGCTTTTGCGAGCAGCTTGTCGAAATCGACAGTGCGGCAGGTCCACTGATCATCATCTTCGATCCGGGCCAAGACGACTCACGACTGACCACACTTTTCGTGGCGCGTGAGGCCAGAAACGATGAGGTGGTGGCCGTCACGATCAACGTCACGCTGCGCGTCCTCAAAGCGTTCACCACAGCTCCCTGACGGGCCGTCGACCCTTCCAACAGATTCCAACTCGCCAGCAGTCTCCAACTCGCTGAAACCGAAGAACAGGCCCGCGCTGACGTCGAGTACGGGATCACGCAATGGTTCCGTTACTTCCAGAACGTTGCTGCCTTTCCGCAGATGGCGGTCGAAGGCGGCAACATCGACGAGATGGTCGACTTCGTCAACGGCGGGCTCGGTGTGATCGGAACACCCGATCAAGCAATCGCTCAGATCGAAGAACTGCTCGAACAGTCGAACGGTGGTTTCGGTGCGTATCTCACACTGAGCCACAACTGGGCGAACACCGCCGCAACACGCAAGAGCTACGAGCTCCTTGCACGCCATCGGATGCCGCATTTCCAAGGCAGCGTGGGGAGCTTGATTGGCGCAGCAAATCGCGCGGAGAAATCACGACCCGAACTCGCCGAAAAGCAACTGGCAGCCGTCGACCAAGCAACCGCTCGATACGAAGCCGAAGCGGCAGCAAGCTGAGGCGATTCAGCTCTTCTTGGCGTTGAGGAGCGCTGTGACGGCTTTACCGTCGGCCTGGCCCTTCGAAGCTTTCATGATGGCGCCAACGAGCGCGCCCATGGCCTTGCTTTCACCCGCACAGAACTTCTCCCACGCCTCAGGTTGAGCAGCGATTGCCGCGTCGACCATCGATTCCAGCTCGGAGTTGCCCATTGCTTCAAAGCCCTTGTCGGCTGCAATCGTTTCCGCATCGCCGCCGCCAGCTTCGACCATGTCTGCAAGAACCTGCTTGGCCTGCGTGGCAGTCAGCCCACCGGACGCTTCCATCGTGGTCAGCTTGGCGACGTCTTCTGCTGGAACGCCAGCAGCTTCGGGTAACTGCTGGAGATGCTTGAGCGCGATCTCTGCGTTGCCGCCATGCTTGGCAACGTCCATGACAAAACCGTCGTGACCGCGATCGGTCACGACCATGATCGCTTCGGAATTAGCCGCCAGACCAGTGATTGCTGCGAGCCCGGCCCGACGCTCTGAGGGGAGCACGGGCAGTGCGGCGCGGACTGCTTCAATCCATTCGATGCCGGGGTCAACGACAACGAGATCGGGTTCGAGGAAGTACCGGTAGTCGTCGGCGTCTTCCTTCGACCGGAGCGTGTGGGTACGGCCGTCGTTCTCGTCCCAGTGACGCGTCTGCTGTACCACGGGCTCGCCTGCCTCGTGCAGCAAAACCTGGCGCTGTGCCTCGTACTCGATTGCTCGGCCGAGTGAACGCACCGAGTTGACATTCTTGATCTCACAACGCGTGTTGAAGTTGGCACCGGGTTTACGGACCGAAACGTTGGCATCGACGCGCATCGAGCCTTCTTCCATCTTCGCATCGGAAGCACCAACTGCGACGAGAATGCCACGTAGCTCGGTCACGTAAGCCTTGGCCTGATCGGGATGGCGGATGTCAGGGCGGCTGACGATCTCGACCAATGGAACACCGGCACGGTTGAAATCGATGAGTGAGTAGTCAGAACCGTGGATACGGCCGCCGGCGCCACCGACGTGCGTCGACTTGCCGGTGTCTTCTTCAAGGTGGCCGCGCTCAATGCCCACACGGAAACCGTCAGGCAGGTCGAGCCAGCCGTCGATGTTGATCGGCTCGTCGTACTGGCTGATCTGATACGCCTTTGGCATGTCCGGGTAGAAGTAGTTCTTGCGGGCGAACGTCGACTTCTGGACGGTGCAGTTGAGAGCGAGGCCAAGGCGCATTGCCAGCTCGACTGCCTGCCGGTTGAGCACCGGGAGCGCCCCCGGCAGGCCGAGCGTGACCGGGTCGATGTTCGTGTTCGGCTCGTCACCGAAACGGTTTGGCGCCGACGAAAACAGCTTGGTGCGCGTGGCAAGTTCGACGTGCACCTCGAGGCCAACGACCATCTCGTAGCCCTCGTGCTCCCAACGAGGGTGTTCCTCGTTCGACGGGTAGTAGCCGTCGTCGTTCACATAGGTGATGCTCATGATCCGCTCACGTTCTGATCCTGGTGGTTCTGCATATGCCGTTCAAGTGTCGCTGCAGCCTGGAACATCACGTGGTCCTTGAGCGCCGGGGCGAGGATCTGCACACCGACCGGCATGCCGTGTTCGCCGGTGCCGAACGGGACGCTCATACCCGGGTCGCCGGTGAGGTTCGACGGGATCGTGTACGTGTCGCAGAGATACATGGCAAGCGGGTCGCTGGCCTTGTCGCCAAGTTTGAATGCAACAGTTGGCGATGCCGGCGTGAGCAACACATCGGCCTTGGCATAGGCCGCAGCAAAGTCATTGGCGATGAGTCGACGGACCTTCTGCGCTCGCCCGTAGTAGGCGTCGTAATAGCCGGCCGAGAGTGCATACGTGCCAAGCATGATGCGACGCTTCACCTCGGCACCGAAACCGTCTGTGCGCGTGGCCGTGTACATCGAGTTCGTGTCAGGCGCTGGCGTGCGCATGCCGAATCGAACGCCGTCGAAACGGGCCAGATTGCTCGACGCCTCAGCGGGCGCAATCAGGTAGTAGGCGGTGAGGCCATAGTTGAATGCGGGCATCTCAACATCGACGATCTCGGCGCCGGCTTCGCGCAGCGCATCGAAGGCAGCCTCGATGCGTTCCTCGACGTCGGGGCTGGCGCCTTTCGGTAGGTCGCTAATGCGGCCAACACGCAGGCCTTCGACGCCAGAGTCGAGGGTGCGGCTGAGGTCGAGCGGGCCTTGCTGAATACTCGTCGAGTCGCCCGGATCGTGGCCGCTGATCGTTTCGAGCGCGACTGCTGCGTCGCGCACGGTGTGGGCAAACGGGCCAATCTGGTCGAGGCTGGATCCGAACGCGATGAGCCCGAGTCGGCTGACTGCACCGTAGGTGGGTTTGACGCCGACCACGCCACACAGTGCTGCGGGTTGACGGATCGACCCACCCGTGTCCGAACCGAAGCTGACAGCGGCGAAGTTCGCGGCCACGGCTGCGGCGGATCCACCTGATGAGCCGCCGGGAACGCGAGTCGTGTCGAGCGGGTTCTTGGTCGGGCCGAACGCAGAGTTCTCGGTGCTCGATC
>JBLIKS010000200.1:0-5453 GCA_047635555.1 Candidatus Azotimanducaceae bacterium | reverse complement strand
ACGTTCTCGAACTCGGTCAGGTCGTCAAGGTCAAGGTCGAAGAGATCGACGACAAGGGCAAGGTCAGCTTGATGCTCTCCGAAGAGCTCGACATTCCGGAGGGCGCTACGAGCGGCTCCGACGGTGGCGGCGGAGACCGTGGCGGCCGTGACAACGACCGTGGTGGACGCGAAGAGCGTGCACCACGCCGTGAGCGCAGGGATGACCGTAGCAACGATCGGGGTGGCGACAAGTCCGCTTCGGCCAGCGACGTCGTCGAGGTGAGCTTCGAAGACAGTTTCGACGCCGAACTCGCTGGTGAACTCGGCGACCTCGGTCCGAAGAGCGAACGCCCGGCTGCTGACCGTGACGGTGGCAACCGTGGCGGTGGCGGTGGTGGCGGCGCTCGTCGTCGTCATCGCTGATCCACACCAGCAACCGAACACCTGAACAACCGAAGGACGTCGGGGCCAAGGGCCGCGACGTCCTTCGTCGTTTTCTGGACTGACCCGCCCTCCCCCTCTCCCCGAAATAGAGACTGTTCTCGCGCTCTGGTGCGGTAAGGCGGTCCCTTTTTCAGGAGACGTGCCAGACTGCGGGCATGCGCGTTGGAGTAAGTGGAGCAGCAGGTCAGATGGGGCGAACCGTGTGTGGGGCTGTGGAGACCGATCCCGATCTCGAACTGGTCGCAGCGGTTGATCGCAACGGAGCTGGTCAGTCGGTCTCAGGTGTCGAGATCAGCACCGAGCTGAGCGCCTTTGCCGACGCAGGGTGCGACGTCGTCGTCGATTTCACGATCGCCGACGCCGCCCGAATGACGCTGCCCTGGCTTGGGATGCACGGAATTCACGCAGTAGTCGGCACCACCGGGTTTACCGCCGACGACCTCGCGCTCTTTGAATCGACGTTCGGAGGCGATGCAAGGGAGCCAGGGAGCCCGAACTGTTTGATTGCACCAAACTTCGCGATCTCTGCCGTCTTGATGATGCGCTTTGCCGAGATGGCTGCGCCTTGGTTCGACACCGCCGAAGTGATCGAACTCCACCACAACCATAAAATCGACGCGCCATCCGGCACCGCAGTGAAGACGATCGAGCGAATGGCTGCGGCACGTGACACCGATTTCAAGGAAGACCCCACGGAAATCGAGATCTATCCTGGAGCGCGCGGGGGACTGGGCCCACGCGGCATCCGGGCCCATGCGATCCGGATGGAGGGGATGGTGGCCCACCAGGAAGTGATTCTTGGCGCACAGGGCCAAACGATCACGATCCGCCAGGACAGTTATGACCGATCGAGTTTCATGCCTGGCGTCGTGCTGGCCTGTAAACAGATCCGCATGCACCCGGGCCTGGTCCTCAGCCTCGACCCCTACCTCGACTGATCGCGATACTGACCGCGAGAACGACCGCGAGAACGACGAAAGCGTGAGATAGGTGCGCACCGGGTGCGCACCAACCTCACGCCCACGGCGAGTGAGTGAATGGGTTGGATCAGATGCTGCCGAGGGCCGCGTCGTAGTTCGGCTCTTGAGCGATCTCGCTGACCATCTCGGTGTGCTTCACGTTGCCGTCAGGGCCAATAACGACCACGGCGCGGGTGAGTACGCCTTCGAGCTTGCCGTCGACAAGGGTGACGCCGTAGTCGGCACCAAAGGTCGACTTGAAAGTGGAACCGGTCTTGACGTTCTCGATGCCCTCGGCGCCGCAGACACGACTCTGAGCGAACGGGAGATCAGCCGACACGCAGAGCACGACGGTGTCGCTGAGGCCAGCGGCGCGCTCATTGAAGGTACGGACGCTGGTTGCGCAGGTCTTTGTATCGATGCTCGGGAAGATGTTCAGCACGACGTTCTTGCCAACGAGGTCACCGCTCGTGATATTGCTGAGATCAGCAGCAGCGAGGTCGAACGACGGTGCGGTACTACCCACTGCGGGGAGGTCGCCGGATGTGTGGACGGGGTTGCCGCCAAGGGTTACTTCAGCCATGGCGTAGTTGTAGCAGAAGAATCGGCAACTCGGGTCAGCGGCGTAAGTTGCGGGCGTTCACGAGCACCACAAGACCAATGGAAGCACCGACGGCCCACCACTGGTAGCGCTGCAGCCATTCGAGGAAGTCGACGAGTTGATCTTCGAACGTTCGAGCCAACCACCACATCAGGGTGAGCCGGCCGGCAATACCGACGGCCAGTAGGGCGATCAGTTTTGCCGGCGGAGTCCGCTTCACGCCGCTCAGTGCAGCGACGATGTTCGATCCTGCGAAAAACGGGATCAGCGCCCACTCGGCCTTCTCGAAGCCACGGTCGAAGGCATCGAGTGATTCTTTGGTGAGGCCGAGGTATTTGGCGAACCAGCCCATCACGTCGTCCCGATAGGCGCGGCCGACGAGATGGCAGACGACAAACGCCGCACCGACACGCAGAAATCCGATGACGACGTAGAACGGCAGAGAAACACCGGCTGCCAGCGTGAGCGCAAGGTATCGGTTGCGCGAGGACAGCAGGAGCAGCCCCTCCGGGTTGGTGTTAACCCATCGAGCCCAGACCGCCGATGCAATGTTCGAGCAGATCACGAGGCCGACGAACGCAGCCAGGGTGAGTGGAGCCCAAGCCGGCCGGACGTGCGGTTGCTCGTTTGATTCGAGGGCAGTTACGTCGCTCACAGGCGCAGACGGTAGCCGTTCGAATCACAGCTTCGGGGCCGGATCCACTACGTTCTGCCCGCATGCAAGGGCTTATGCAAGACGTACCGCTTACGATCAATCACATCTTCGACCGGGCCGAGAAGTACCACGGCCACAAGGAGATCATTACGTCGACCGGGACAGGCCTCGAACGGACAACCTATGCCGAGTTCGCGCGTCGTACCCGGCAGCTGGCAGGCGTGTTGGACACACTTGGCATCTCCGCCGACGGCCGCGTTGCAACGTTTGCATGGAACACCGCTCGTCACCTTGAGCTGTACTTCGCTGCGCCGTGCACGGGCCGAGTTCTCCACACGCTCAACATCCGTTTGTTCCCCGAGCAGCTGACGTACATCGTCAACCACGCCGACGATGAAGTGATTTTCGTCGACCGTTCGATTTTGGCGCTGCTCGCGCCGCTCCTCCCGACGTTCACGAACCTCAGGCATCTCGTGTTGATGGACGATGGCAAAGGCGATATCCCGGAGGACCTTGCAGGCCACACATTGCTCAACTACGAAGACCTCCTTGCCGCCGAAGAGCCGATCGACTTCCCGGCCATCGCCGACGAACACCAAGCCGCGAGCATGTGTTACACGTCCGGCACCACGGGCAATCCGAAGGGTGTCGTCTACAGCCACCGCTCGACGTTCATGCACACTATGGGGGCCATGATGGTCGACAGCCTCGCGGCCTGCGAGTCCGATGTGATTCTGCCCGTCGTGCCGATGTTCCATGCCAATGCGTGGGGCCTCGCACACGCGGCGGTCGCCACGGGCGCATCGTTGATTATGCCTGGCGCTGACCTGTCAGGCCCGGCGCTTGCTGATTTGATCGTCGAGCAACGAGTCACGGTAGCTGCTGGGGTGCCGACCATTTGGATGGCTGTGCTCCCCGAACTCAAGGGTCGCGACACGTCGTCGCTTCGGTCGATTCCGTGTGGCGGCTCAGCGGTTCCCCGCTCGCTGTCGGAGGCCTACCGCGTGCAGACTGGCCTGCCGATTTTGCAGGCGTGGGGGATGACCGAGACCAGCCCAATCGCGTCGGTCTGCCATCTGGATGTGGATCAGCGGTTGCTGTCGGACGACGAGCAGGCCGATCTACGGACCCAGGTCGGTCGCATCTCGTTCGGCATTGAGGCACGTGTCGTTGAACCCGGCTCGACCACTCCCGTCACATGGGACGGCGAGCAGAGCGGCGAGCTGCAGTGTCGCGGCCAGTGGATTGCTTCGGCCTACTACGACGATGAGCGCTCGAAGGAGAGCTTCACGGATGACGGGTGGTTGAAGACAGGCGACGTCGCAACCGTCGATACTCGGGGCCGAATCCGGCTTGTCGACCGCACAAAGGACCTCATCAAGTCGGGTGGCGAGTGGATCAGCTCGGTCGAGTTGGAGAACGAGATCATGTCCCATCCCGACGTTGCCGAAGCTGCGGTTGTCGGGATTGTGCACCCGAAGTGGGGCGAGGCTGCGCTTGCTTGCGTTGTACGTACCGATGACTCGCTCACCGAAGAAGCCGTGCTCGCCCACCTGGAGGGCAAGGTCGCCAAGTGGCAGATGCCTAAGGGAGTCGTCTGGATCGATGAAGTTCCGAAGACCAGCGTCGGCAAGTTCTCCAAGAAGACGTTGCGTGATGACCATGCCGACCTCTTCATGAACCAATGAGGTTGTCGACCCGTGTGTCTGCTCCCTTCCAAGGTGGTCTGGCCGGTCTGGCCGGCCTGACTGGGTGAGCGTCCGACGGGCCTGATGCCTATTCGGCCCTGGTGGAAGACGCTGGGTTGTGCGGTGTTTTGAGCTGACCTCGACGGTTACAGGCGTCCGGCGTCGATGACACGCTGCAGGAATTCGCGTGTGCGCGGTTCTTGCGGATCGCCGAAGATCTGTTCGGGCGAGCCCTGTTCGAGAATCCGGCCCTTGTGGAGGAAGCAGACTCGATCACTGATTTCACGGGCAAAGGCCATCTCGTGAGTGGCGAACAGCATCGTCATCCCGTCGGCCTTGAGCCCGCGCACCACGTCGAGTACCTCGCCGACGAGTTCCGGGTCGAGCGCTGACGTGATTTCGTCGAGCAGCATCACTTCGGGTCCCATTGCGAGTGACCTGGCAATGGCCACGCGCTGCTGTTGGCCGCCGGACAGTTGGTCGGGATAGGCGTCGGCTCGGTCGGTCAGCCCAAACCGTGCGAGCAATTCGACTGCGATGGCGTTCGCCGTGGCCTTGTCAACGCCGAGCACCTTGCGCGGGCCAATCGCCACGTTCTTGGTGACGCTCATGTGCGGGAAGAGGTTGAAGCTCT
Source organism: Candidatus Azotimanducaceae bacterium (assembly GCA_047635555.1). Lineage (GTDB taxonomy): Bacteria > Actinomycetota > Acidimicrobiia > Acidimicrobiales > Ilumatobacteraceae > Ilumatobacter_A. The sequence goes on along the minus strand of JBLIKS010000200.1, from coordinate 491 downwards.
GGAAGACCATGCCGATGCGGCGGCGAATGGGGTCGGCGTCGAGGCCTGGTTCAGCAATGTCGTCACCGTCGAACAGAATCGCTCCATCGTCGATCGGCTCGAGGAGATTGCTGCAACGGAGCAGCGTCGACTTGCCCGAGCCGGACGCCCCGATCAGGGTGATTACCTCACCGGGAGCGACGTCGAGGTCGATGCCGTCGAGCACCGTGTTCGTACCGAAGGACTTGCGCACTCCACGCAACGAGAGCTTGGGAGTTGTCATGAAACCGATGTTGCTCCGGTGCGGCGCCGTTCCCGATTCAGGAGGTAATCGGCGAGGCGTGTGCACGGAATCGTGACCATCAAAAAGATGACGGCTGCTGCGACGTACGGGGTGAAGTTGGCGAACTTTGACTTGTCGAGCCCGGCCTGGCGGAGGATCTCGACGGGGCCGATCAAGCTGACGAGCGCAACGTCTTTCTGGAGCGAGACGAGACTGTTCATCATCGGCG
>JBLIKS010000199.1:0-5458 GCA_047635555.1 Candidatus Azotimanducaceae bacterium | reverse complement strand
TCCGCGCACGGCTCGACATCGCCTCGTCAGCACAACGCCTTGCGACCTTCTTCAATGCCTCCGTCGAACTCATGTCGGTGATGGCCCGGGCCTGCGGCCACGATCACCTGTCAAAGCTCAACACCAACGACCTTGCGACCTGGGACGACAAAATGGCCAAGCTCAGTGGCATCAAATACTCCGGCTACACGAACTGATCTTTTCGAACTGATTCATGCTTTCGATACCTGTGGACAGCGATCGCTCCGAACGCGGTCAACATCGCCACACCGCTATCGCCGGATCCTTGAGGAGTCGCCCGACCGTTCCCCGATCTCGACTCCATCGCTGCGCTCCGTGACCTGCCAGTGCATCGCGACGTTGTTGTTGGCAGCGATGTGACGTGCTGTGACCAATTCGGTGCCGACGGCCTGCAGACCCACTGTGTCACTCATGGATCTGACCGTACTCTCGCGCTTTCCGAGGCGATGTTCGGAATCATCGCTCTTGGTACTGGTGCAAGTCCTGTCCGTCAAACCAGTACAGGTGCGGAGCGTCGGGTTGCAGTTCTGGGTGGAGTGCTGGTTGGTGGTGGTTCGGCCCAGTCGGGTTCGCGGGCGCCGACGGGCAAGATGGTGGTGCCGTCGGGTGTGATGAGAAAGAGTTGGCCGCTGGTGGCGCGTCGACTCCGGATTTTGTTGGCGTGTTTCCATCGGTCGTGGGCCCCGCAGAGTGGCATTGCGTTTGCCTGATTAGTTGTCCCGCTGTCGCTGGCCCATTCGTTGCGGTGGTCGACGTCGCACAGTGTTGCCGGGATATCGCAGCCCCGGTGAGTGCAGGTCGTGACCAACAGTTGCGCGGCGTCGCGGGCTTTGCCGCTGAACAGTCGTTGCGTGCGGCCGAGGTCGATCACGACACTGTCAGCATCAACAACAACCCGTCGGAGCCGCCCAACAATCAGCGCTTGCAATGCGACGTCGCGGTGCACCGAGCTCCCGGTTGTTGTTTCACACCGGTGCTTCGACAGGTCCGCGGCGGCAGCAGTGAACACGTTGTCGGGTAACCCAAAAATGTTGGGGTTCTCGGCGAGGCCGTGTTCGAACAGGGCGTTGCCGGCCGAGATGTGGTCGAACAAAATGTTGACCAACGGAACCGGTGCGACACCACCGGCTGGCACGGTGGCCCAGGCCATAAAAATGTGGTGCAGGGCATCAAATTTGCGTTGATCGGCCGTGCGCGGCAACGGATGATTCAACGCGTCATCACCATGCTCGGCGCGTCGTGCGGCACAGTCGGTATCGAACTCGCCTTGCACGGCGAGTTCAAAGATTTTGGTCATCTCACAAGCAGCTTGGGGGCTGCCACCGGAGCCGTGCACCCCAACAGCACCGTTGTTGTTCCGGACGCTTGCGGTGCGTTGGTCGTGCTGAAACTGTTGGTCATCGAACGCCCCGTCAGGGTCAGCGCGATCAATGAAATGGTTGATGACGTTGTCGAAGTCGTTGTACTCGAGTTGTTCGGCCTGTTCGAGCAGGATCGGCACGAAGTCAGCGAACTGGTCACCGGCACGCGGGTGTGTGGCTGCGGTCGCGAGCCGGTCGATCTGATCGACACCGACGCGCCCGGTGAGCAACGCGTCACCGACGGTTCCATGGTTGTTGATCAGGTCAGCGCGACGCCTGATCCGGTTGGCGTGGGCACCGGAACAGTTCAGGGTGCCTTTGAGGTAGCTACGGATTGACCGGTGTCCGCCGTCGCGAAACGAACCGCGTGCCGACACCACAGCAACCGCTGCAGCAAGACGTGTTTCCGTGGCCCGTTTGACAAGTTCGGCTTCGGTGATGACCGCGTCGAGTTCGGTTGCCGACAGTGTCGTCAACTCCTCGATCAGGTCTGCGAACATATGTACGATTATACCGAATCCAGCCGATCATATCTACCCGTCTATCAGGTGCTATTCGGTTCAGGACGGCATGGCCTCCCGGGTCCCCGGAGGCTGGTCCTGATGACGATCTGCACACCGAACGGCGACCGAACCGAGCCGATCGAGTGCCGAACCATGCGATGCGAGAGGGCCGCGCAGAGCCGCGTTTCCGGCCAGCGCAGCGGCATAAGAATTCTGAAAAATATGTGCGTCAGACCGACGATCGTGCATCAGAGGATCTCGTCGGACCAGGACTCACGAAGTGGGAGGCGGACATGACAGCCAACTCCATCAGCAGTACCGTCGAGACTGTGCTGAGCGCTGACCAACGTGCCTGAGGGGGACACACTTCGCCGGGCCGCAGAGATTTTGACGCCAGTGCTTGAAGGGCAAGTGGTGACCGATCTCTGGTTCAAGAAGCTGCGCGGCTATCGACCGCGCGTCGGCGACACGATTCACAGCGTCGAAGCTGTCGGCAAGTACCTCCTCATCGAGTTCGATCGGAATCTCGTACTCCACACGCACCTCGGCATGTCGGGGTCGTGGCGCACGAGTGGGCTCGAAAGGCCAGTCCCGCAGAGCCCGAAGCTGCGGATCGTGATCGAGACGCCACTGGGGCGCGCGTTGTGCTTTGCCGCACCAGACATCTCGACGCATATCGCCGGGTCGGGCACGGCGCCAGCCGATCGACTTGGCCCCGATTTAAGCAACGATGATGTTGACCTCGATGTGGTGGTTGCGAACAGTCGGGCCCGCGCAACCGAGACGACCACACTTGCCGAACTACTGCTGGATCAGCAGGTCGCGGCCGGTGTCGGCAACGTGTTCAAGAGTGAGGCGCTCTTCGTCGCGGGCCTGCATCCGTTCATTGCCGTGGGTGCGGTGACCGACGATCAACTCCGCAAGTTGTGGTCGATCGCGCACCGCCAGCTGGTTGCCAATCGGGCCACGCCGTACCGCTCGACAACCGGGCGAGGTAACGAAGGCCGAACGCACGTGTATGGCCGTCAGCGGTTTGCCTGTCGTCGCTGCGACAACTCGATTGACTTTTCGGCTGCCGGCCAGCGCACCGCCCGCAGCACGTATTGGTGCCCGTCGTGTCAGCCCACGCCGGGCTGATGCTGACTACAGGATAGCGATGCGCAGCAGGTTGGCGAGCTCGAGAACAAAGCGACTTGGGCCGGTTCCGCTGACCAGCGGCTCAGACTCGATCACGCCCAGCGCCTTGGCAGCGTCGGGGGAATAGAGCACCGCAATGTCGAGGCTGTCATGGCGCAGCACTTCCGATGCGAGGCCGTCAGGGTTGCGGTCACCATGCAGCGCCCCTTGGCGTGACGTCCAGACGAATCCGACCGACGATTTCGACCCAACAATCCGCTCAGCAACTAACCGTGTACAGGGGTAGTGCAGCCCCCCAGTGCCCGTGAGCTGTTCGCGAACCAGTCCGAGACGCGCCAACGCACCGTCACGCAGGTCGACGAGTCGAACCTGATCGTTCAGGCGCAGCCGATGCAGGCTGTAGGCCTGCAGGGTCGCGGCATAAATACGTGGGTTGGGGCCCGACGCCTCATGCAGGGCTGACTCCAACAAAGACGCCGAGCGCTGCGCAGCGATATAGCTGTGTCCGCGAGCACCGAGCGGGGAGAACCGTCCGTTACCGCTTCTTGGGGGAGCGAACAGCTGGGTGCCGTGCGCTGTCCGGCTGACACGAAACCATTCGGTGCCAGGGTCGAGCGTCTGCGTGAGCAGCGATCGCCGATCGATGTCACCCGGCTCGACGATCGGGCAGTCGGCTTGGCCGCACGGGGCATCACGCATCGACGAGTCCGTCGACCGCCTTCATCACGTCAGGATTCCCGATGACGTCGATGGGCCGAGCGTCGATCCATGGGTTGAAAGCTGTGAACCATTGCCATTGCGCCCAACCGCTGAGGCCCGCGCCAGCGAGCCGCGTGACGACGGCCGCTACCTGTTCATTGACGTCGAACACTTCGTCGAGCTGGAACGTCGGGATGAGTGTCATGCCGCCGTGATCGATGACGAAGATCCGGCCGCGGCTCCGCTGCCGTTTGACCCACTGGCGTGCAGCGATCACGGTGCTGTTGCGGCCCTGCGCCAACCCGCTGTAATCGACCGACGGTTCGTGTGCGGCAAGATGGTCTCGCGCAAGCCTGACCAATCGTGCCTGCTCGACCGCGGCACGATCGAGCATGGGTGGAGCGGGCGGAAGATCGTTGGTCAGCGCAGCGAGAGCACTCATGTCATGAGCGTACCAAATATTGCCACGTGCGTCAGGTGTGACAAACCTGCGTGACATAGCGGTGAACGTTTGCCCGGACGAGGTTGCGGAGATGGCAACGTCAGCGTCGAGGACGAAACGGCGATACACAGAGCGCATGGCCGACCTTCCCAACTGTCCAATCTGCACGATGCCTGACCCGCTCATCACCGACGATGGCTATGAGTGCGCCACGTGCGGTCACGAATGGATGGGGGCTCCCGTCGACGACCTGGCGAACATCCGCGATGCCAACGGCAACCTCCTCGCCGATGGCGACGCCGTCACGATCATCAAAGACTTGAAGACTGACGGCAAGGCCGGTGGGGTCAAGGCCGGTGCCAAGATCAAGTCGATCCGCCTCATCTCAGGCGACCACGAAATCGAGGGCAAGGTCGATGGTCGCCAACTACTGATCAAAGCCGAGTTCGTCAAAAAGGCCTGAGCTCGGGCGGGCTGAGTTCGACAGCCTGATAGCTAGTGTCGTGCCGGTGACCGGGCTGATCGATGACGAAACACGACAGGCGTACGCGCATGACGGTGCAGTTGTCGTGCGACAAGCTTTCGATGCCGAGCATGTTCGGTGGGCCACCGACGCAATCGATGCGAACCTGGCGGCGCTGTCCCCTCGAGCCAAACGTGCGAGCACCGACGACGATGCCCCCTTCATCGAGGACTTCTGCAACTGGCAGCGACTCCCGGCCATGGAGCGATTCATTCGCGAGTCGCCTGCAGCGCAGATCGCCGCCGAACTCAGCAATTCTGACCAGATACGGCTGTACCACGACCACGTGCTCGTGAAGGAGCCCGGTACTCGGCAGCGCACACCGTGGCACCAAGACCAGCCGTACTACAACGTTGACGGCCGCCAGAACGCCAGCATGTGGTTTCCGGTCGACCCGGTGCCGAAGGAATCCAGCCTGCAAATTGTTGCCGGCTCGCACCGCGGGCCCTGGTACATGCCGCGCACGTTCCTCGACTCGCAGGCGAAGTGGTTCCCCGAAGGAAGCCTCGCTGATCTTCCTGACTTCGAACGCGACATCGCGCTCGACGCCGACAGTTGGCGCATTCTTTCCTGGGAGCTTGAGCCAGGCGACGCGGTCTTCTTCAACATGCTGAGCGTGCACGGAGCTGCTGGTGTGGCTGGCCCGGGTCGCCGACGAGTGTTGTCGGTCCGATTCCTCGGTGATGACATGGTGCATGCGCCACGCCGTTGGACGACCTCACCGCCGTTCCCCGGCCTCGATGCCGAACTGCGGGCCGGCATCGAGATGGAT
>JBLIKS010000198.1:0-5496 GCA_047635555.1 Candidatus Azotimanducaceae bacterium | reverse complement strand
CTTGATCGGGTCCAACGGCCAGGTGAAAGTTGCCGACTTTGGCATTGCTCGTGCAATGAACGCTCCCACCGAGGCCAACCTCACACAGGTTGGTTCGGTCATGGGCACAGCCACCTACTTCTCGCCTGAGCAGGCTCAGGGCGCTCAGCCCGACCCGCGCAGCGATCTGTATTCACTCGGCATCGTCATGTACGAAATGGTCAGTGGCCGGCCGCCGTTTACCGGCGAGAATCCGGTCAGCATTGCGTACAAGCAGGTGCACGACGCACCGCAGCCGCTCGTCCAGCTGGTTGCTGACGTGCCGCGGGCATTCGAGGCAATCGTCGCCAAGCTGCTCGCCAAAGATCCCAAGCTGCGTTATCCGAGTGCTGGCGCATTGCGCGACGACCTCCGCCGATTCCGCAACGATGAGCCGGTCCTGGCACTGACGGCTGCAGCCTCTGCCCAAGGCGTTGCCATGCCAGGCGCCGACGGTGCAATCGCCGCCGCAGTCGGGGCAACCACGGTCAACCCGAGCATCGCACCCCGCATTCCACCGGTCCAGCCGCGCGCTGGCGGCGTTCCGCAAGCCGGAATGTACGAGGCTGGCTATCCGCCGGGCGCCTCACCTGACGCTGCTTACTACGACTCCGACGGATCCCGAACCGGCTGGTATGCCCTGGCCGCATTTGTTGCGCTGATCGCCTTGGTCATCGGCGGAGTTTTGCTCTTCCAGTCGTTGAACACCGAAGAGCAGGCCACCGCCGAGCCGCAGCAGGTCACTCTTGCCGACTATTCCAATCGGCTCAGAGCCGACGTCGTGGCCGAACTTGATGGGCTCGGCCTCGCGTTCAAAACACAAGCCGAAGAAAACGGCGACTTCGCTATCGACTTTGTCATCCGCACTGAACCGCCGGCGGGAACAGTGATGATCGAAGGCCAAGAAGTCGTGGTGTTCTTTAACCCCGATCCACAGGTCAGCCCGATTCCGAATGTCGTTGGCATCTCGCTCGAAGACGCCCGTCTCACACTCGAAGCAGCCGGATTCAGTATTGGCACGATCTTGGTCGAGCAGACCGATCAGGTCGGCGAAAACACCGTGCTCAGCATGACCCCGGCTGCCCAGACGCAGGCCAACACCGGCACCGTTGTCGACCTCGTCGTTGCCGGGCCACCCGAAGGCGTCCCCGTCCCTGGGTTCCTCGTCGGCCAGACCGAACAAGCTGCGCTCGAGGTCTTACAGGGCGAGCCCTACGGCTTCGTGGTCGAGATCATCCGTCAGTCGAGCGCAACGATTGATGCGGGCACCGTCATCGAGTTGTCACCCGGCGCCGGTTCGCTCATTCCCCGTGGCGGCAGCATTGCAATGACCGTGTCGGACGGCCCCGAACAAATCACCGTGCCTCCCGTGGTCGGCCAGACCGAGGGTCGGGCACGCAACGAACTGACCGGTCGCGGTCTGCAAGTGACTGTCGAGTACGTCGATGTGGCCCCCGGCAGCCCGAACGACGGTCGGGTGCAGTCCCAGAGCCTCGAGCCTGGCAGCTTGGCCGATCCCGGCACTCAGATCAGCCTCGTCGTCGGCCGCTCGCTCGAAACGGTGCCGACGCTCCCACCGACCACTCAGCCTCCAGCCACCACGGTTCCTCCGGCCACGACCGTCGCCCCAGCGGCCACCACGACGACGGTCACGACAACGAGGCCAGCGATAACGGTTGCGCCAGCGATCACAGTCCCGTAACCGCACTCCATTTCGATTCGCGATGGAATCGACCGGGTGACTCGAACAGCGGGACGCCATACTGGCTGCGTGCCGCGCATCTTGGTGATCGACAGCTACGACAGCTTCGTCTACAACCTCGTCCAATACTTGGGTGAGTTGGGTGCCGAGCCAATCGTTGTACGTAACGACGGACTCACCGTCGACGAGGCAATCGCACTCGCTCCCGATGGCGTGTTGCTCTCGCCGGGCCCCGGGCGCCCCGAAGACGGCGGCATCATCTGTGAAGCCATTCCTGCGTTCGCGGCCGCTGACACGCCGGTATTCGGTGTCTGCCTCGGCCACCAGGCAATCGGTCACGTCTTCGGAGCATCAGTCGTTGGCGCTCCCGAACTCATGCACGGTAAGACCTCGCCAATCAACCACGAAGGTGTCGGCGTTTTCGCTGGCCTCGCGTCACCACTGACCGCAACGCGCTACCACTCGCTGACACTCGATCCTGACACGATCCCCGACACCCTGGCAATCACCGCACGCAGTGCCGATGGCGTCGTGATGGGGGTGCGCCATCGCACCCTCGACATCGAAGGTGTGCAATTTCACCCCGAGTCGATTCTCACCGAGCAGGGCCACGAGCTGGTGAAAAATTTCCTGGCGCGCTGCACATCTGCCTGAAACCCAACGTCAAGAATGACGCTATTGCCGTAACAGTTTCGCGATCTTGTTCTCAGGGTGGCCGTTCATGGCCTATGCTCGTTACCCGATGGCACCTCCGAAGCGAAAAACAGGTGGCGGACGAGTCACAGACAAGGGCACTCGCCCCGGCGATCGTCCTGCAACCCGTTCAAACTCAGCGCAGAGCGACCACGAGGTTGCTGCTTCTTCGCGCTATACGCCAAAGGCGAAGCGCCAGCAGCTGATCCCGCCAAACTGGATTCCGGTCATCATGCTTGTGCTGCTGATTGGTGGCGGTTTGTTGATCATGGCTCGTTACTTGATCTTTACCGAGAGCAACTGGCCGACCCTCGCTGGGTTGATCGCCATTCTTGGTGGGCTGTACACAGCCACCAAGTGGCAATAGCACTGCGCTGAATCACCGCCGATTCCGGCCGAGTTCCACCCTGTGGGAAACTCGTGCGACATCTGGCAGATTGTTGCAAACTTATCCACAGTTCTGTGGATAGTGGTCCGAAATTGCCACTTGTTTGATCACCTCAGGCGTGAGATTCGCAGCCCGTCCGCTCAGTCGTAGAGCGGAGCCACTTCGACCATGTCTTCGAGACAATGCCGGGGCGGAGGCGGATCTTCGTCAGGCGCCATCGTCATTTTGAGCTCAACACCGCAGCTGTCGCAGCGGTACTTTCGGCTCACCTTGCGCATCTCACCCGTCGGCAATGGCTCGGGTGGAAGCTGTGTCATCGAATACAACATCGCAATGCCACTTTTCCACAGGACGAATCCGAAGAAAACCCCGAACCCCACCCAAATGACTGTCGAAAAGGCTGGCATGGCCCTCAGGGTATCGGCCACGGCAGCACCACTTCACTTGCGTCCGACGTTGCGCCCGCTGCAAGAAGTGGGCACGATTGGCCGCAATGAAGTGGCCGACATGGGAACAGGCAGCAATCGCAGCGGTCCTCAGCGGCGTTGTTGCGCTCGTCCTCAGACGAAGCCGGTCGGTTGACCGGCCTGCGCAGTTCAGCGAACAACTGACCGTCGAGTTCGCGTTGATCTCGGCGCTCTACGCCGTCTGGCGCGTCGCTCGAAAGTTGCCGCTCGCCCAAGACGACGGCGCAATCGAGCGTGCCCGGTCGATCGTTGATTTCCAAGAAGCGATCTTCTTACCGACCGAGCTGTCGTTCCAGCAGTTCATCTTGCGCAATGACTGGCTCGGTTGGCCGACCACGCTCTACTACGCAGTGCTGCACGTCCCCGCCCTGGTCGCATTTCTCATCTGGCTGTTCGTGTTCCATCGCCCTCACTTCGCGCACTGGCGCAACGGACTCGTCTTTCTCACCGGGATGTGTCTCGTCATCCGGTTCTGGCGTGTTGCACCGCCACGGTTCCTTGCCGACCTCGGCTACGAAGACCTGTCAGAACGATTCGGACCGTCGATCTACGGCCCCGTTGGTACCGGCGTCTCTGACCAATTCGCGGCGATGCCTTCGATCCATGTTGGTTGGGCTGCCGTGGTGTCGCTCGGTATTTTTGCCGTGAGCACCAGTCGGTGGCGATGGGTATTTCTGCTGCACCTGATCATCACGATCATCGTCGTGTCAGCCTCAGGCAACCACTGGTGGCTGGACGGCATCGTCGCTATCGGCCTGCTCGTGGTCGGCCTCTGGCTCGACACGTTCGTTCGCTCGCGTGTCGCTCGACGCAGCGAACCCGAACCGACCAATGAAGATCAGCGGCTCGCTCGGTCCGAACGCGACGTGTCGTCGATTTCCTGACCAGCGTCGACCAACAGATCGAGCACACGCTGCATGTCGGCAATATCGGCACCGTCGAGGTGCACAGCAAACAGGGCCTGCAGCGCGCGTCGGTACGTCACCGACATCTCACGCCACAGACGGCGCCCGGTCTTCGTCAGCTCCACCTCGACAGCACGGTGGTCGTTGGCGTCGACATATTTGTGGCGCGCAATCCAGCCTTCTTCTTCGAGCCGATCGAGGCGACGGCTGACGCTCGAGGCCGGCAACCGCATGTCAGACGACACGTCGAGCGGGCGGGCCCGACCGCCCAGTCGCTGAAGCGACGCCAAGACGTCGAACCATCCGAGAGAAATATCCCACTCGGCACGGAGCTCGTCGTCGATGTTCCGTTCGATCTCACCGACAAGCGCCTGCATGCCTCGCCAGACGCCAACACGGACGTTGTCGAGGCGTGCCATGCCCGATCAGCTCGTAGCGCGGATCGCAGCGGCGAACGCCGTGGTCGCCTCTTGAATCTCGTCAGAGGTGACCGTGAGCGGCGGCATCCAGCGAATGGTGCGCTTGCGGGTGCCTGCAGTCATCAGGATCACTTTGCCCTCGGTGAGGCAGTGTTCAACGATTGCCGAGGCGCGCTCGGCCGAGTCGAACTCACACGCAACCATGAGCCCGCGGCCCCGGACATGGAGCATCGAATCATCCAGTTGCTGGAAGTCTCGGAGCGAGTCAGCGAGCTGCGTACCACGTGCCAACACGTTGTCGAGGAAGCCGGGTTCGGTCAGCACATCGAACGTTGCCAGAGCAGCAGCGCAGCCGAGCGGCGTGCCATTGGACGAACCGCCATGGCTCCCGGGGGTCCATTTGTCGTCGTGGACGCGACGAGTGCCGAGTGCCGCGAACGGGAATCCGGACGCAATACCCTTCGACATGCAGATGATGTCCGGATCAATGTCGTGCTCCTCGATGGCGAACATCTTGCCCGTACGACCAAAACCGCTCTGCGTCTCGTCAGCGACGAACAGGATCCCGTTCTCTCGGCAACGCTGATCGAGTCCTTCGATGAAGGCCCGCGGGGTAGGGATATACCCGCGTTCGCCAATGACAGGTTCGATGATGATTGCCGCGACTTCGTGCGCAGCCACCTGCGTCTGGAAGAGCCGGTCAAGGCCGCGCAACGCACGGCTGATCTCGGCTTCCTGGTCGGACGCGTGGGGGTCGGGGAACGGTGCGACAAACACGCCGCTCGGGAAAGGTCCGTACCCCTCACGATCGATTGCCCGCGACGTCGACATCGCCATTGTCAACAACGTGCGACCGTGGAAGGCGCCATCGAAGGTGATGATATTGCGGCGACCGGTTGCGTGC
>JBLIKS010000197.1:0-5524 GCA_047635555.1 Candidatus Azotimanducaceae bacterium | reverse complement strand
CGAGCCAGACCAAGCCGATCACGGCAAGGACGACCAGCAGCAGTGCACTGACCGTGATTGACGATGAGGGCGTTGTTGACTCAACCGGGAAGTTGGCGTAGTCGGGAGCCAATGGACCGTACCTGATACCGGGCACAAGACGTTCGAATGCGATGGTGTCGGGTCGCAGGTATTGCGCGACGGTTGTCGGCAGAAAGCGCAACGAGAAGAAGCTTCCACCGGTCCGCTCGAAGAACTCGGTACGCGCCGCGCTGGTCAACGACAACAGCTGCTGGTCGCCGGGTACCGACATCAGCGTCCCAAACTTGGCGACGTTCACCAGCATGTGGCCAACCAGCGGCAACACGCCGGCGCCAACAGCCAACAGAGCAACAGGGCGAGCCGAAGGAGCACGACGTGCCCGCCAGGCAAGCACCAGCCCGCACACGCCGAGGGCAAACGACACACCGAAACCAATCGGTGCGCGAGTCAACGTGGTGGCGAGCGCTGCGCCGCCTGCCAGTACGAGGGTCCGGACGTTGGTGAACTCACCAGCTGCCCATTCCGCGGTGAGCGTCACGGTCACGACGGCCAATGCCAGCGCCCACAGTTCGGTCTCGTTGTAGACGCTGATCCAGCCGGAAGCAAAGAGCGCCGGCGACGCAAGAACTGCTGCGACGAAGGCGACGCGGGGCCATGTGGCATCCGCCGAGGGACGGACAGATCGACGCGCCACGATGGCGAGCCGATCGGCCCAGCGCGCGAGCACAACCAAGGCAATGAGCATCGAAACTCGAACAAGTCGACCAACAAAAACGTCGCCGAAGAGCATCAGCGGCATCCGGACGATCGCGAGGAACGGCCCGTAGTAGAGGTACGTCGCACCGTCAATCAGGAAACCCTCGGGGCCGGGGACAGCCGGGTCGACGGCGATCCGACCACGAAGCAAGACACGTGCTTGTTCGTCGTAGAAGTCGGAGCTGAACCCGGCACGAGCAAAGAGGTCCCAGGGCCGCCCCGTCGTCGAGATCAGCCAAAAGATGGCAACAGCAATGCAGGTGACCGCCCAGGTCTGGCGACGGGCACGACGTTCGGCCGCAGCGATCTCCGGTTCGTGTTCAACAGCCGCCGTGGTCACGGGGCCGGCGCATCACGCACGTGCGGGGCGGCGACGAGCGACACGACAAACTGGTACGCAAACATTGTCGGCCAGATGCGGGTCGCAAGCCGATCGACACCGGCCACAGCCGAGCCGACCGGACCGCCGATACCGAGCACATCGAGGGGCAGACCGGCATGGCGTTCAGCCTGCGTGGTGAGCCCAGCGTTGTCGAGCAACCGACGGAAACTCCGGCGAGTGAAGAAGCGGAGGTGGGTTCGATCGAGAATGCCGCGCTGGTCGTAGTCAAAGAGGCCTGCGGCGGTTCGGCTGCGTGGATACCAGTGGCCGAAGTTCGGCACACTCGCGATAATTGTTCCGCCCGGTCGCATTGCGCTGGCCAACTCGTTGATCAGTGATTCAGGCCGAGCGACGTGTTCGATGACATCGGCGGCGATGACGACGTCGAAGTCGGAGCCAACAGCTGCGGGGAGGCCATTTTCGACGTTGGCGATGTGGAACACATCGGTGCGCTCACGGACGCCATCGGATTCGGTGATGTCGACTCCGGTGACGTGATGCCCTTGCTGGCGGAGCATCGCGGCCACGTGGCCAGGGCCGCATCCGACATCGAGGATTCGCAGTGGCTGACCACTGGCCGGAAGTTCTGCGATCAGATCGAGCACCTTGCCATGGGAGCTTCCCGGTGACGGCTTGAACTGGTATTCGTTCGCAACTTGGGCCAGGTTGCCGCGCCCAAAGCCGGCGTTCCCGAGCCGATGCCGAGTGGTATCGGCCATGATCTTGGCGGCGTAGGCAAGGCCGTTCACACGAGAGATCTCGTCGCCGTAGTACGTCGGAATCGGGACTTCGACAATTTTCTTGCCGGCTCCAAGGAGCTGCAAAATGATCTCGGTATCGAAGTCGAAGTCGTTGCTGTTTCCGACGAACGCCAGATCAGCAAGCGCGCTCACCCGATAGGCCCGGTAGCCAGAGTGCCACTCGCTGAGCCCAGCGCCGGTGAGCGCGTTCTGTGCAGTCGTCAGGATCCGATTACCAACGAACTTGTAGAGCGGCATCCCGCCGCGGCGGGCGCCGCCGCGATCGAGCATGCGTGAGCCGAACACCGCATCAGCATCGCCCGACACGATCGGTTCGATGAGGTCCGGCAGCTTCTCTGGGGCGTACTGCCCATCACCATGCAGCAACACCGCGACATCCCAGCCGTGGTCAATCGCATATCGGTAACCGGCCTTCTGGTTGCCGCCATAGCCGAGGTTCTCATCATGCCGAATGATCGTCAGCGCAATGTCAGTGCCATCTGCGGCGTACTCGTGAGCGATCTCGGTTGTTCGATCAGACGAATGGTCGTCCATCACAAGGACTTCGGCCAACTCCGACCGCAATTCGGTCGGGATGCGATCGAGCACCCATCGCAGCGTGTCCTGCGCCTCGTAGGCCACCACCAGTACGCCAACTTTCACGGCTGCAAGAGTAGCGCCAGCGAGCGCGGCTGCTCGGCATGGCGCATCTACAATACCGATCCGTGACTGCTGGGCCCGACAACGATGCTGCTGAGTTCGCCGATGTAGCCGAGCCCACGTCGCTTGAGCGTCAACAACTCGCCATTGGCGACTCGTCACGGCACACGTTTTGGCACTGGGTCCGTTTCGATGTGGTCGCCGGTGTGTCGACTCGGGCCGGCGTCGACACCGTGGTCGACATCGGAGCCGGATCGGGAATGCTCGGTGACTGGCTACGTGAACACCACCCCGGCATCAACTATCGATTTGAAGAGCTGTCTCTGACCCTCGATGCCGCGCTTGGCGACCAATTCGGCGCCGCGGCTCGCCACTCCCCCGATGCGCCAATCCGTGGTTCCGTCGTCACCATGCTCGACGTCATCGAACACATTGACGACTCAGGTTCCTTCCTGCGCACTGTCTTGGAGCGAATGGAGCCTGGTGGCAGCCTCGTCGTCACGGTGCCGGCACTGCAGTGGGCGTTCTCGTCATGGGACACCGAACTCGGGCACTACCGCCGCTACTCGAAGAAGTCATTGCGGACGGAACTGACAGCTGCGGGCTTCGTTGTCGACGAGGTCGGCTACCTGTTCCCCGAAATGCTGCCACTCCTTCCAATTCGCAAGCTCCGGCGAGTACAGCGCGACAGTGCCGACTTCCCAGAGTTGAGCCCCTGGCTGAACCGTGTCGGCTACCTGATCAGCTCGAGGACCGCCCGGCTCCGTCGGGTGTGGCCGGGCGGAACATCTGCCGTCGCTGTGGCGCATCGGCCCGAGGATCGATGATGACGACCTGCTGGGTGGTCAGCCCCATGCTGCATGACACCGAGTCGTTCATTCGGTTGCGGGCCGATGTCTCTGCAGCCTGTGCGCAGCGCTCTGAATCGATCCGATATCTCGTCATCGACGATTCTGCTGGCACCGACACCGACGTCGTCCGACTAAGCGAGTTTGACGACGTCGAGGTCTTGACACCGGCGTTCAACCTCGGTCATCAGCGCGCCATCGTGTTCGGTCTGCGTGAGCTCGCCCCACGGCTCGCTCCCGATGACCTGGTCGTCACCATGGACTCCGACGGCGAGGACCAGCCTGGCGACGTTCCCCGGCTGCTTCGAGCACTCGATGATGGTCCCGTTGCCTTGGCGCTCGCCGAGCGAACCACTCGCTCCGAAGGCCTCCGCTTCCGTGTCATGTACCTGTTTTTCCGTGCTGCGTTTCGCATCCTGACGGGGACCACGGTCAAGTCGGGCAACTTCGCAGCGCAGCGCGCCGACTCGCTGCAGGCCACGATTCACCACCCGAGCTTCGACCTCTGCTATTCGTCGACCTTGCTCGAACTGAAGCGGGCAACAACGTTGGTGCCGTGCGCCCGAGGCAGCCGTTACGCCGGCGAGTCTCGAATGAACACATATTCCTTGATGGCCCACGGTGTTCGGATGCTCCTTCCAATGGCCGAGCGCATTGCTGTTCGCATGATGATCGTTTCGGTGCTCAGTGGCGTCGCGCTGCTCATTGGCCTGCTCTGCGGCGCCCTCGGATTGCTCGATGGCATCGACGGCAACGTGCGACTCGCACTGCTCGGGGCGAAGGCGATGGTCTTCGTGGCCAGCTTCACCGCATTCGTCGTGCTGTTCTCGAGCTTTGCTCGCCCGACCGGTCCCCGCCGTGTCTGAGTTGTCTGGCCAGCGACCCCGGCTCGACCAACTGATTCGCACCGGTCTGGTCGCAGCGATCATTCTGCCAATCGTCACCGCGGTCATCCGCGCGCTGCGCACCGGATGGTTTCCAATCGGCGACAATGCACTGCTTTTCCTTCGGACGCGTGATGTTTGGACCGAACATCATCCGCTCCTTGGGTCGTGGACCTCGGCCTCGCTGAGCCTTGGTGAAAACGTCAACAACCCCGGCTCGGTGTACGACTGGTTGATCGCTCCGTGGGCCCACTTGTTTTCGCCGGGCCCTGCGGCAGCCATCGGCGTGGCAACGATCAACATCGCCTGTGTGATTGGCATCTCTGTCGTTGCGCGACGAGTAGGCGGGTGGGGCTTTGAGCGTGTGATGCTCGTTGTCACGGCTGCACTTACCTGGTCGATGGGCAGCGAGATGTTGATCGACATCTGGCAGGCCAACGCCCTGATTTTGCCGTTCGTGCTGTTCCTCCTGATGATGCTCGGCCTCTCCGCTGGCAACGGTGCGCTCCTTCCGTGGGCACTGGGTGTGGGCACGCTCCTGGTGCAGACGCACGTCAGTTATGCGTACATCTTTGTCTTCTTGATCATGGGCACAGCCGCTGCCGGGCTGCTCTACAACCGCGCCAACGATGTTGATCCACTCGCCGCGCTCAAGCAGGGCCTTCGTTCCCGCACCACGTTGGCGAGTGTCGGTGTCATTGCTGTCCTCTGGGCACAGCCGATCATTGAGCAGCTTTTCGTCGAGGGCAAGGGCAACCTTGCTCGATTGATCAGCAACTCTGGCGGCGGCGAGCTCAGCCTTGGCCCTTCCGATGCTGTTCGAATCGTCTCAGCCGTTGGAGTCCTGCCTCGGTGGTGGGGACGCAGCGGCTACGCGAACACCGTGCCCGTCACGCCCCTCGCGAATGGCGAACTGCTGATCCCCGGGCTGCCGTCGCTTCCTCTCGCTGCACTGATGGTCATTGCACTGTTGAGCGCGATCGTTGGCCTCACGGTGCTCAGTCGCCGAGCTGGGCTCCATCGCCAAGCCGCCGCGGGAACGTTGATGCTGGTAGCTGTTCTTGGCACGCTCGTGTCGTTAAGTATCCTGACAATCGGCCAGGTCGGGCTGTCGCCACACCATGTCCGGTGGATCTGGCCCATGTTGGCCGTTGTGCATGGCGTCCTCGCCTGGTTGGCGGTGACGAATGTCCACGCCAGGAAAGCGGAGATCTCATGGTCGTGGGCCACGCC
>JBLIKS010000196.1:0-5543 GCA_047635555.1 Candidatus Azotimanducaceae bacterium | reverse complement strand
CGGCCAGAGTCAGTGCATACGACGGCGTGCAGCAGATTGCCTCGGGAGCGAAGTCTTCGAGCAGCATCAACTGTCGTTCGGTGTTACCACCTGAGACCGGGATGACGTTGAGGCCCGCTTCGGTCGCACCATCGTGTAGCCCGAGCCCGCCGGTGAAGAGCCCGTAGCCATAGGCGTTGTGCAGCATCTGGCCAGGTTCGATTCCGGCACCGCGCAGGCAGCGGGCGACACAGTCGGCCCAGACCTGAAGATCGTCAGAGGTGTAGCCAACCACGGTCGGCTTGCCCGTTGTACCCGAGCTGGCGTGTACTCGAGCGAGTTGATCGCGAGGGACCGCGAAGAGGCCAAACGGATAATTCTCACGCAGGTCGGTTTTGCGAAGGAACGGGAAGTTGGCCAGATCGTCGAGCGTTGTCGGGTCGGCCACATCGGCGATGCGTTCCGCCATGACGGGCACGTTGGCCCGCAGACTCGCAATCGTTGACTGCAAACGTTCGAGCTGCAGCGCTTCGAGCTGCGGGCGCGGCATCGTCTCGATGTCGCGCTGGTGAAATCCGGTCGTTGGCATGTCTTCCCCCTGGTTGTGGAGTTATTCTGACAGCTCGGCCACAGATCGTCAAGGCCTTAATGATCTGCAGAACGAGAATCTTCAGGTGCCTCAGTGTTGAGTATTTTTCGAAGCAGACCGGTGAACCGATCGAGTTCAGCCGGCGACAGCGCAGCGAACAAGTCGCCCTCTCGCACGTTCTGTGCCTGATAGGCCATTCTCAACATCTCGACACCGGCGGGCGTTGCGGTCACCGAGACGAGTCGACCGTCGTCATGGTCTCGATTGCGACAGGCCAGCCCCTCCTTTTCGAGTGTGGTGACGACACCGGACACCGCTGCTCGCGAGACTCCGGAGAGCCGTGCAATCTCTCGAACCTCCAAGGAATCAAAGACCCAGACAGTGAACAGCACGCGGAATCCGGCGATCGACAATCCGAGGGGTCTGTGCACTTCGGATTCGAGGTCGCCGACCACTCGCGCCGACACACGAAACAGATCGAACATCGCAGCAAACGTGCCGAGGTCGATGGGGTGGTCGTTGTTGCCGAGTTCCACCACTCGCTCAGCAGCGCGCCGCTCGAAGTCGTCGGGCTCAGTCATTGGGCTTCGTTCCGAGCGCCTCGACGACCGAGCCGCCAAGCGTCAACGTCTGGCCTCGGAAGATCGCAATGATCTCCCCCGCCTCGTTGCGCACATCGACATCGTGCACGGTGTTGCGCCCACGAGATGCAACCGAGCGGCTGGTGGCTGTCAGGTGGTCGCCGGCATATGCCGCCTTGATCCATTCGATCGACGCAGTCGTGGCGAGCGACTTCTCGTCGCCCGCATTCGATGCGTGGCCCATCACCGTGTCGGCGAGCGAGAAGATGATGCCGCCATGACAGGTGCCCAGCCCATTCGTCATCGCGTCGGTCACCGTCATCGACGCCGTAGCAGCACCGAGTTCGGCACCATCGATGACGATGCCGAGCCCCTGCGCCACATCGTCTCGCTCGTGCATTGCGGCCGACGCGGCAGTGACCTCGCTCATCTGACGAACCATAGTTTCCCGTGCTGCCGCCGCCGGTCAGCGGGCGATCTCCGCGTCAAGCCGTCCGCTGCGTCCCAGTGAAACGTCGGCTCCTACCGTTACGCCATGCACACGGAGATCCACCCGTTCACGATCGCTGTTCCTGACGATGTCATCGATGACCTACGCGCCCGGCTCGCCAACACTCGGTGGCCTGAGGCCGAATTGGTCGATGACTGGAGCCAGGGCACACCGCTGGCCTACGTCCAAGAGGTGTGTCAGTACTGGGCGCAAAAGTACGACTGGCGCACGCGCGAAGCGGCGTTGAACCGGTTCGATCAGTTCACCACGGAGATCGACGGCCTCAATCTGCACTTCATTCACCAGCGGTCGCCGCACGCCAACGCCACTCCCCTGCTCCTGACTCACGGATGGCCGGGTTCCATCGTCGAGTTCCACAAGGTGATCGAGCCGCTCACCGACCCGACCCGTTTCGGAGGCGACGCTGCCGATGCGTTCCACGTCGTCGCGCCGTCGCTTCCTGGGTACGGGTTCTCGGCCAAGCCAACCGAAACCGGTTGGGGCATCGACCGGATCGCAGGCGCCTTCGCAACGTTGATGCGTCGACTCGGGTACGACAAGTACGTCGCACAGGGTGGCGACTGGGGGGCCGGCATCACCACGGCAATCGGGGCGCTCGATGCAACGCACTGCCAGGCGATCCACGTGACGCTTGCCATGGGGGCGCGGCCCAAACTCGACGGGGAACTCACCCCCGAAATGCACCACGCGCTCGAGCGGCTGCAGTTCTACCGCGACTGGGACTCCGGCTACTCAAAACAACAGGCCACTCGTCCGCAAACAGTCGGCTACGGCCTCGTCGACTCACCGTCGGCCCAGGCCGCCTGGATCATCGAGAAGTTCTGGGCGTGGACTGATAACGACGGGCATCCCGAAGACGTGCTCGACCGCGACGAGATGCTCGACAACATCATGCTGTACTGGATCAACGGCAACGGCGCGT
Source organism: Candidatus Azotimanducaceae bacterium (assembly GCA_047635555.1). Taxonomy (GTDB): domain Bacteria; phylum Actinomycetota; class Acidimicrobiia; order Acidimicrobiales; family Ilumatobacteraceae; genus Ilumatobacter_A. The sequence goes on along the minus strand of JBLIKS010000196.1, from coordinate 2,961 downwards.
CGTCGGCACGGCTCTACTGGGAGAGCTTCGGGAAAGGCACTCGTCACGTCGTCACGATTCCCTCGGGCTTCGCTGTGTTCCCAAAGGAGATCTCCCCACCGATCAGAGAATGGGTCGCCGACAGCTACACCGACATCGTCCATTGGGAGCGTTACGACAAGGGCGGACACTTCGCAGCGTTCGAGGTTCCCGAGGTCTTTGTTGCCGATATCAGGTCCATGTTCCGGCGCTATCGTCCCGGATTCTGATTACCTTCGACCACACATCGCCTGAGCCTCCAGCGCACGGGCAAGATCTCGGCAGCGCCAAGGCGGCGTTGTCGTACCGATCGTTCCGCATCATCTTCATCGGGTTGGCGTTGTCCCAGGTCGGCACCTGGATGCAGAACTTCACATTGCCCGCTTACATCCAAGCCCGGACCGATCGTCCTGCGCTCGTGGGCGTCACGATCTTCATGCAGCTCGGTCCACTGCTCCTGCTGTCGATCCCTGCCGGTGTGCTCGCCGACAAGGTCTCAAAACAGAAACTGCAGCTCACAATGCAGGCTGCGTCGGCAATTCTCACGCTGTTCCTTGCGTTCTTCGTGGCTCGCGATGCTGCACTCCTCGCGATCTTCGGAACGCAGTTCGCGATCGGTGTCGCCAATGCACTCAACGCGCCTGCGTTTCAGGCGAGTATGCCGCTGCTCGTCCACCGCAAAGACCTGCCGGGTGCGATCAGCCTGAACTCGGCAATGATTAACGGCAGCCGCGTGATGGGCCCCGTCCTTGCTGCCGTGCTCGCATCAGCCGGGATGAGCACCGCACAGATTTTCATCGTCAACGCCGGAACCTATGTCTTCTTCATCGCGGCACTGCTGATCGCCCGTATGCCCGACGTGCGCGGCACGTTCACCGAAGTCGGCTGGCGTCGCTTGCTGACCGGCACGAACATCGTCCGCGATCGCACCGTGCTCTCACGGCTACTGATCGGCATGTTTCTGTTCTCGCTGTTCAGCCTCCCGTTCGTCGGCTTGTTCCCGTCGATCGCCCAACTCAACTTCGGATTCGACCCGCTCGGCAACTCGTATCGAGCGCTTTATGCCACCTGGGGCTTCGGTGCGTTCTTCGGCGCAATCTCGGTGGGTACGTGGCTGTCTGACATCCGTCGCCACACCTTGATCGTCCGCGGTTTCACTGCGTTTGCGATAGCCCTTGGCATCTTCAGCCAGCTCCGTGACGGCTTTTCGCCGTATCCGGTCGGCTTCGTCCTCGGCTTTGCATATTTCATGACCGCCACAGCAATCACGACCGAACTGCAGCTGAACCTCAAAGACACCGAACGTGCTTCGGTGATGCCGCTGTGGTTCATGGCGTTCGGCGGCACCGTGCCGATCGGCAACCTCGTCTTCGGCGTCGTGATCGAATGGGTCGGCGCACGCGCCGTACTCGGTTTCGGCGCAGCATTCGCGCTCTTCCTCGCCTACTGGGTCGACCTCCGCCAGTTCACCCGCGGCGCATTTCTTGCCGAACAGGATGGCGGCGAGAAGTACACCCCGGTCAACGCCAGCCGCTTCTTCTAACCAGTCACACAGAGAGTTGCGTATGGGGTCAGGCCCCTTTCGCAACTCTGCGAGCAACTCTGCGAGCAACTCGTCAACCAACTCGTCAAGCAGGTGAGCCGCCGCTATTCGAGCAGTTTCGCAACAATTCGCTCAAGGCCTGCTGAACGGCTTGCCTTGACCAGCACAACATCGCCTGCGCCGAGCTCGCCGAGCAGACCGACCGGATCGTCTGTTGAGCGCACGCCGTACAGGTCGGTGCCCGTGGCGACCAACTGGATGCCGAGCGTTTCTGCGATCCGTGAGACTTCCCGATGTCCTTCGACTTCATCTTCAAGTTCGCCCATCAGACCGAGGATCGCGATCCGTCGATCGGCACGCATCGCAGCCACTGCCTCGAGGGCCGCAGTCATCGACGTCGGGTTCGCGTTGTACGCGTCGTTGATCACCGTTGCACCGCTCGGAGCGGTCGTCACTTCCATCCGCATCGCAGACATCTGAGCATTCGCCAACGCTGCGATCGCAGCGTCGAGTGACACGCCGACGGAACCGGCAACCGCAATCGCCGCTGCAGCGTTCATCGCCATGTGTTCGCCGCTTATCGCCAACCGCACGTCGCTGCTTCCCCACGGTGTGTCGACTCGGAAGCTTGGTCGGGCCAAGTCGTCCAACACGAGGTTGCTGATGCAGATGTCGCCCCCACCGTTGGCTGCTGTGCCGTAGGTCAGTACCGATGCGCCCGTGTGCTTGGCCATGGCAGCAACACGGTCGTCGTCGGCGTTGAGGATTGCTGTACCCGACTTCGGGAGTGCTGCGACCAGCTCTTGCTTCGCCTTCGCCACGCCATCGATCCCGCCGACACGTTCGGTGTGTGAGTAGCCAACGGCCGTCACGACGCCGATGTCGGGCCGGGCAACTTCACACAGGGAGGTGATCTCGCCGAACCCGCGCATCCCCATTTCGAGAACCAGCACCTCGGTGTTGTCAGGTGCGTTAAGGATTGTGATCGGCAAGCCCTGTTCGTTGTTGAAGCTGCGCTCGTTCGCCGTTGTCTTGCGCTCTGCTGAGCACGCCGCAGCGATCAGATCTTTGGTCGACGTCTTACCGACGCTGCCGGTGACGCCGACCACCGTCGTGTCGAGTTGCTGTCGAGCCCAGCCTGCGAGGCGCATCAAAGCGTCTGCCGTATCGGCGACTTCGATCGACGTGCCGTCTTTGCGCCACGGGTCAACTTCCGATGTCAGGTGCGCTACAGCGCCGGCCTCACGGGCGATTCCGATGAACTCGTGGCCGTTGCGCACGGCAACGATCGGCACGAACAATTGCCCGGGGACCAACGACCGGGAATCGAACGATGCCCCATCGAATTCGACGTCGGGCCCCAGCAGACGTCCCGAGATACCTGCTGCTGCTGATGATGC
>JBLIKS010000195.1:0-5681 GCA_047635555.1 Candidatus Azotimanducaceae bacterium | reverse complement strand
GATGACGCTCGTAACGGCCGGGTACTTCTGGCGTCTTCGGTTGCATCGAAATCCTGTTCTCCTCACACCGACCACAGCAATCCCCAACGCTGTACACAGCATGGTCCGGTTCTTCCGCCAGCGAAATCTGAGGATTGCCTACGCCATCACCACAAGCCGGGCGATCTTTTGGGCGGCGCTTTTCGTTTACGGGCCGATCTACGTCGTCGAGTCCGGTCTGCCGAAGTGGGCAGCAGGCGTCTTTCTCTCAGCAGCAAGCGGAATGCTGTTCATCAGCCCGATGGTCCGCATCACCGCTGACCGCCTCGGTACGCGCGCGGTCATCATCGGTGCTCTCGGTGTGATGTCGGCCAGCATGGTGGCGTTGGCGATCATCGGCGATGCACGCCAAATCGGCCTCGTCTTCTGGCTCACGGGTGCGATGGGCGGCGCCGCAGTCGACATGCTCGGCAACATCCCGTTCATGCGCCTCGTGAAACCACGCGAGCGGATCGCCATGACCGCGATCTTTACGACATGGCGCGAGACGTCGTTCCTGCTTGCACCCGTCATCGGAGCGGTTGCGCTTGGACTGGGATCGTTCTGGCTTCTTTACCTCGTGATCGCCATGCTCCTCGCGAGCGCCGCCATCGCCACGTCGTTCTTGCCTCGCCGACTGTAGAGAAGCACGCCACGCGGCTCAACTGTGACGGTGGTACTCATGCCGCGCTGGCGGACGCCACTGGGCAAACCGTCGTACACGTGTGCACCACCGAACAGGCGACCCTGATCGAGTCCTGTGACCCACATTCAGGTGTCGGTCCTCTGGAGGGGTAAGCAACAGAAAGAAGCTGACATGGAATGGTGGATACTCGCCTTGATCGAGGCAGCTTCGTGACAACCGCCGAGCATTGGATCATCACCGCCGGGCGCCCATTTTGCCCGTCCTCTTGCTATCGATGACGTCCCGTCCATATAATCCCGACTAATCCGATCATAATTATCGGCTTTACAAAGGGACGACTCATGACCACCACCGAAACCAGCCCAGCCATCAACACCGTCAACATCGAAGCGGTCGCCGGACTGGCAGCAAAAATCCAAGAGAGCCCCGAAGTCGCATCCACGACCTGGAAGGCCGCGGTCACCTGGGAGCAAGGGTTCCGCTCAACTGCATCGATCCGCGACTTCACACCGATCGGGTCCGACGAGCCAGCAGGGCTCGGCGGAACCGACACGGCTCCCAACCCAGTCGAGCAACTGCTCGCCGCCCTCGGCAACTGCCTCGCAGTTGGCTATGCCGCCAACGCGACCGCAGCAGGCGTGACAATCAACGACCTGCGAATCGAAGTCGAAGGCGACCTCGACCTCCACACGTTCTTGGGCCTCAACCCAGGCGGCAACGCCGGCTTCCAGGGCATCCGTGCCAAGGTCATCATCGATGCCGACGCCCCCGCCGAGACCATCGAAGAACTCCATCGGCTCGTCACCGGGACCTCCCCGGTTGGCCACACCCTGGCCCGCGCAATCCCAATCCAGGTGGATCTCGCCGAACGCTCCATCTCAGAAGTCCCCGCCTGAGTCAACGCTTTCGGCGTCGGCAATGGTCACGTCGGACCAGACTTGCGTTCGGCTCATACCTCAACAGACGATCGACAGGCTCAAACGGGCGACACCGCCGTGAGCTGAAATGAGCGCACGCGATGGATGTGCCGCGGTGCCACACTGCTGCACTAGGTTCGCTCCACTCGAGCCAACAAAGGGGCGACATGCAGTTCACAAGTACACATCGGCTCGTGGCAGGCCTGGCGATTTTGACACTTGTCGGAATGTCGGCCTGCGCCGGGCAGGACAGCTCGTCAGACAGCGGCGACACCGATGGCTTGTTCTCCGGCACGGAGAACGATCTGGCCCTCAGCCAAGCAGAGTATGACAACGTCGGTGTACTCCTCACCCAAGCCGCCGCTTCTACACCGGTCATGACGAACTATCGCGGTCTGGGAATCAGCACCGTGACCAAGATGGGCAGCGACTACTGCGCCTTGGTGCTGCGGTTCGGTGCTGACGACGCGACGCCGGCGTATCGCCAAATGCTGGTCGAGCAAGCAGGTGTCAGCCCTGACAACGTGGCAACCCTGGGACCAATCGCTGTGAGTGCCGCGTCGTTCATGTGCGCGGACGATGTCTCTGGCGCTCCGTGAGAATTCGCAGCAATCACCAGAGTGTTCGTTACACCGCGCACGCCCCAGATTGTTTCACCTCGATCGACGCACAACCGTGCTGATCGCTACATCGAGCGGGCGGCGTTGTCGAACCTGGTGTACTGACCGAGGAAGACGAGACGCTTGGTGCCAATGGGGCCGGAGCGATGCTTGGCGACAATGATTTCGGCGCTGCCCTTGTCGGGTGACTCGGGGTTGTAAACCTCGTCGCGGTACAGGAACATCACGACGTCGGCGTCCTGCTCAAGCGAGCCAGATTCACGCAGGTCGGCAAGCATCGGGCGCTTGTCGGCACGAGATTCCAAGTTACGACTGAGCTGCGAGAGCGCCATGATCGGCACCTCGAGCTCACGGGCCAAGACCTTCAAATTTCGGCTGATCTCGGACACTTCGAGCTGGCGGTTCTCCGACTTGCCCGAGCCGCTCATCAGCTGCAAGTAGTCGATGAGGATCAGTGCCAAGCCGCCGTGCTGCGCCTTGATCCGGCGCGCCTTGGCACGGATCTCCATGACGGTGACCTGCGGGTTGTCATCGAGGAACAACGGAACTTCGAGGCGGCCGACGGCGAGGCCGATCTTCGACCAATCGCTTTCGGTCAGCTTGCCGGTGCGCAGCTTGCTCGAATCGACCTTCGCTTCCGACGACAGAATTCTCTGCGTCAACTCGCTGTGGCCCATTTCCAGCGAGAACACGAGCGTCGGCTTGCCCGACGTTTTCGCAATGTGCGTGGCCAAGCCCAAGCCAAAGGCTGTCTTGCCCATCGCGGGGCGAGCCCCAACGATGTTCAGGGTGCTCGGCTGCAGACCCGACAGCAGTTCGTCGAGATCGTCGTAACCAGTCGCTGCGCCCGTGATCGTGTCACCACGCTCGAAGTTCTCTTCGAGCTGATCCATGGCCTCGTTGAGAAGCTCGTCGATCTGGCGGGTCGAGTCAACAACGCGATCCTCGGCGACCTCGAACATCTTCGACTCTGCCAAGTCGACGGCTTTCGTGACATCGTCAGGCTCACTGAACGCCAAGTCAGTGATCTCGCCAGCGGTATGGATCAGCCGTCGAAGTAGCGCCGTGTCCATCACAATGCGGGCGTAATGCTCAGCACCGGACACCGACGGAGTGGCGTTCTGCAACTCGTTGAGCCGCTCAATGCCGCCGAGATCATCGAGCATGTTGTGGCGACGCAACTCGTCGGCCACGGTGACCACGTCGACCGGGCCCGACGACGAATACAGCGACCGAATTGCGTCGAAGATGTGTTGGTGGGCGGGGCTGTAAAAGTCTCTGACGCTCAGGCCGGCTTCGCCGACGACGCCGATCGCGTCACGCGACAGCAACAGCGCACCGAGTACCGACTCCTCGGCCTGCAGGTTGTGGGGAGGCACACGACCCGAGCCACCCTTCGGGCGTGGCGACCCGCCGCCAGAGAACTGTCCACCCTGGTACTCGTGGTCGAGATCATTGCTCATGTCTTCACTATTCTTCCTGAACAACCCTGTGTGGAGCTAGTGGCAGAACCCTGGGAATTGCCTGTGGACAAATCCCACCAGGCTGTGGATACCTGTGGGTATCGATTGGTCCCGCTGGATAGCTGTAGACGTGGATGGGCGGTGGAAAAACGAAAGGCGTGCCCCGCTCGAAAGCGGGACACGCCTTTCACGTGTCGAAACCGTGACGGTCTCCGGATTGGAGCACGTCGCGATGTTCACCCGGCACAAGCCGAGTGGAAACTCATTCGGCTGCGACGACCACGATGTTGATCGGGAACGACACATCGCTGTGCAGCGAGGCGGTTGCCGTGTGGGCGCCGACGGTCTTGATGTTGTCGACTTCGATCGACTTGCGGTCGATGACGATTTCGGTCTGAGCCTTCACCGCATCGGCGACGTCAGCAGCACTGATCGAACCGAAGAGCTTGCCCTCACCCGACGCCTTGGCCGTGATCGTGATCGTCTTCGGCACGAGCGAGCTGGCGATTGCGGTCGCTGCCTCACGTGCTGACTGATCCTTTTGGTCACGGGAGGCCCGCATCTTGGCGGCCTGATCCAGGGCTCCGGGCGACGCCTTGAGAGCGTGGCCCTTCGGGAAGAGGAAGTTGCGGGCGTAGCCGTCGGCGACATCAACGATGTCGCCGCGCAGGCCGAGACCTTCGACCTTGTTACGAAGAATGACGTTCATGTTGCTCAGGCCTCCGTCTCGGTGGTTGCAACCGCGTCACCCGTGTCGACGGACTCATCGGCCGCGTCGTCACCAGTGTCGGTGGTCTCTTCAGAGTTGTTCTCCTTGTTGTCACCGTCGTCGCGGCCACGGCCGCCACCACGATCGTCGCGGTCACGACGGCCGCCAGTGCGAGTCGAAGCGACACGCGTGGCGTAGGGCAGGAGCGCCATTTCGCGGGCGACCTTGATCGCGTTCGCGACTTCGCGCTGCTGCTGCAGGTCGTTGCCGGCGACGCGACGGTTCTTGATTTTGGAGCGATCGCTCATGAAGCGACGCAGCAGATCGACATCCTTGTAGTCGATGAACTCGACCTTGTCGATGATGAGGACGCTGGTCTTCTTTTTGAACTTGCGGGGGTTGGCGTCTCGCGCCGACCGGGCCTTATTCTTCTTACTGGCCATAATGGTTACCTAGATATTCCTGACTGGAAGATGATCTTCGATTGAAAGAGTGAGTGACATGGGGTGGGCGGGTCCAGTGGTTCGGACCCAGCCGTGACTCAGGACGTGCTTAGAACGGCTCTTCTTCGCCGTACACCGGATCTGGGGAAGTCGCCGGGCGACCTGCGCCGCCGCCGTCTCCGCCACCGCTGTTACCGCCGCCGCCACCGCTGAATCCGCCACCATCGGCGGAGTCACGGGAGATGCGCTCGACCTGTGCCTGCGCCCAGCGAAGGCTGGGGCCGAGGTCGTCTGCGATCACTTCGGTGATGTTGCGCTTCTCGCCTTCACGAGTATCGAAGGAGCGCTGCTCCAAACGACCCGTGACCATGACGCGGTTACCCTTATGGAGGCTGGCGGCGGCATTTTCGCCGAGTTCAGCCCAGGCGACCACGTTAAAGAACGAGACCTGCTCCTGCCATTCGCCATTCACCTGATAGCGGCGATTGACGGCAAGACCGAAGCTGGCAACACCACGGCCCCCGGTGGTGTATCGAAGTTCGGGATCCTTGGTGAGGTTCCCGGTGAGTGTGACAGTGTTGTCCTGTGCCATTGATTTCCCCTTTGGCTATGAGCTGCGAATCAGACAGCGACGGCGGCGCTCGTAATGCCGCGACGCTCTGCTTCTTCGTCTGGCAAACGGATGAGCTTGTGGCGGACGATGTCGTCCGCGAGACGGAGCTGACGCTCCAAGTCGTCGAGTGCGCCAGGCGCAGCAACGAGCTGAGCAACCAGGTAGTAGCCAGAAGGCTTCTTGTTGATCGGGTAAGCGAACTGACGCTTGCCCCACCAGTCGATCTTGTCGTGCAGTGTTCCGCCGACCTTC
>JBLIKS010000194.1:0-5686 GCA_047635555.1 Candidatus Azotimanducaceae bacterium | reverse complement strand
CGATGCCCGGCAGACGCCGGCCGCCATCGAATGCGACCGCCCGAAAGTGCCCGCGATGCGGCGACCGATCATGCAGGTCGCAAGCTCGACGCGCACAACTGCCCAGCTACGAGCCGCAGTTGTCCCGCAACGAGCAACTGCGCCCCGTCCTCCCCGTCCACCCCGTCCACCCCAAACGCCAGGATCCTGACAATGGCCACCGCCACGACGACCCGACCATCTCCGACCGTGTCGAAAACCACTCTCCAACCTCTTGACGACCATCTGCTGGTCCGCCCCAACGATCCCGAAAGATCCACGGCGTCCGGTCTGGTCATCCCCGACACTGCGACGGAAAAGCCCGACCAGGGCACTGTTCTGGCGGTCGGGCCCGGGCGTCGTTCCGACCACACGGGGGATCGTCTTCCACTCGACATTGCTGTTGGGAACACGGTGGTGTTCGCGAAGTTTGGTGGAACTGAAATCCGAATCGACGGTGAAGACCTGCTGATCTTGTCAGCAAAACAAGTCCTTGCAACGATCACCGAGAACGGACAGAAGTAGCACATGGCCAAACAGCTTGCGTTCAACGAAATTGCCCGTCGAGAACTGGCCCGAGGGGTTAACTCCGTTGCCGACACCGTCAAGGTCACTCTCGGTCCGAAGGGCCGAAACGTCGTGTTGGCCACGCGGTGGGGCGCGCCAACAATCACCAACGACGGCGTCACCATCGCCAAGGAAATTGACCTCGTCGACGTGTACGCCAACATGGGTGCCCAGTTGATTCAGCAGGTCGCGATGGGTACCAACAACGTCGCAGGCGATGGGACTACCACCGCAACGGTGCTGGCCCAGGCACTGATCACCGAAGGCCTCCGCAACGTTGCTGCGGGCGCGAACCCAATGGCGCTCAAGCGTGGCATCGAGGCCGCAGTGGCCGCCGCTGTTACCGCGATCAGCGACATGGCTGTTCAGGTCAACAACCAGTCTGACATCGAAAACGTCGCAGCCATTTCCTCTGCCGATCGCCGCGTCGGGCAACTCCTTGCCGAGGCATTCGAGCGGGTCGGAAACGATGGTGTGATCACCGTTGAGGACTCCAATACCTTCGGGCTCGATCTCGCCTTCACCGAAGGCATGCAATTCGACAAGGGCTACGTGTCGCCCTACTTCGTGACCGACCCAGAACGCATGGAAACGGTCCTTGAGGACCCATACATCCTGCTCTTTAACGGCAAGATTGATGCACTTCGCGATCTGCTTCCAGCACTCGAGATGGTGGCAAAAGAGAGTAAGCCGCTGTTGATTATCGCCGAAGACATTCAAGGCGATGCCTTGGCCACCCTCGTTGTCAACAGGATCCGCGGCACCTTCATCTCGGTCGGCGTCAGAGCACCAGGCTTTGGCGATCGCCGAGCCGCCATGCTTGCTGACCTTGCGGTGCTCACCGGAGCTGAAGTCATCAGCACCGAAGTTGGCCTCAAGCTCGACAGCGTCACGCTCGATCTCCTTGGGAGTGCTCGCAAGGTGATTGTCACCAAAGACAGCACCACGATCGTGGAAGGTGCGGGCGACTCCGTCGCGGTTGCGGCACGAGTCGCGCAGCTCAGGACGGAAATCGACGTCACCGACGCCGACTTCGACCGTGAGAAGCTGCAGGAACGGCTTGCGAAACTTGCTGGCGGGATTGCCGTCCTCAACGTCGGCGCCGCCACTGAGGTCGAACTGGTCGAACTCAAGATGCGCATCGAAGATGCGATCTCAGCAACGCGTGCCGCGATCGACGAAGGCGTCGTACCTGGCGGCGGTACTGCGCTGCTCAGGCTCCGCGATGCAGTCGACCGTGCCGCTGCGGCAATGGATGACTCCGACGAGATCACCGGCGCACAGATTGTCTCCAAGGCACTGTCAGCGCCTGCCCGTCAGATCGCAATAAACGCCGGCTATGACCCTGCAGTCGTTGTTGCACAGGTCGGGCGAGAGCTCGGAGCGGTTGGCTTCAACGCCGCCACGGGCGATTTCGAAGACCTCACCAAGGCCGGGATTATTGACCCGGCAATGGTCACCCGTGCCGCACTTCAGAACGCGGCATCGGTTGCAGCGCTCATCCTCACGACCGAGTGCATCATTTCCGACAAAGCACTGCCGAACGGCTGAGTTGCTCAATTTTCGCGGAAATTTCGTCATCAATCCCCAGCAGCAAGTCGTAGCGTGACCGAGTGAATAGTCATGAGTCGGGGCGGTTCGCCTTGGCATTTGGAACACTCGGGATCGTGTTTGGCGACATTGGGACGAGCCCGATCTACGCATTCCGTGAGTCGTTCGAGGTGTCGCAGATTGAAGTGACTCAGGCAACGGCATATGGCGTTGCTTCGGTCGTTTTCTGGTCGCTACTGATCGTCATCTCGGCCAAGTATTTATTTCTGGTGATGCGTGCCGACAACCACGGCGAGGGCGGCATCTTGGCGTTGACGGCGCTGGTGATGCCGTCACGGGACTCGCCGCCCTCCAGGCAGGCTGCCGCAATTGTGACGCTCGGGGTCTTCGGAACAGCGCTGCTGTACGGCGATGGTCTGATCACGCCCGCAATCTCGGTGTTGTCGGCGGTTGAGGGGTTCGAGGTGGCGACAACAGCGTTCTCGAGTTTCGTGATCCCGGTGTCGATTCTGATCCTGGTCGCACTGTTCGCTGTCCAGCACCGCGGGACGGCCGGCATTGCCCGAGTGTTTAGCCCGGTGATGGTTGTTTGGTTCGGTGTTCTCGCGACCCTCGGTGCCCGCCAGATCGCGAAGCATCCCGACGTGCTCAAGGCGGTGTCGCCGACATACGCGATCGATCTATTCGTCAGCCATCCAATGCGTGCATTTTTGGCGCTCGGGTCGATCTTCCTGGTCGTCACCGGTGGCGAGGCGCTCTACGCGGACATGGGCCATTTCGGTCGTATCCCAATCACGCTGTCGTGGTACGGACTCGTCCTGCCGAGTTTGTTACTTATCTATTTCGGTCAGGCTGCGCTGCTCGGGAACGGAAACGGTGAGATCGGTAATCCGTTCTACGACATGGCGCCGAGATGGGGCGTCGCGCCGCTCGCCGTGCTGGCGACGTGTGCGACCGTGATCGCCTCGCAAGCGTTGATCTCTGGAGCCTTCTCGCTGACGGCTCAAGCTGTTCAGCTCGATTACTTCCCTCGTCTGGCAATTCGTCATACGTCTCGGCATCACGTCGGCCAGGTCTATGTGCCGCTGGTGAACTGGCTGTTGATGATCGGCTGCGTGTCACTGATCCTGATCTTCAAGACGTCGAGTGCGTTGGCCGCGGCCTATGGCATCGCGGTCACGACGACCATGTTGATCACGACGTTGATCTTCTTCCGACTTGTACGGGATCGGTGGGGTTGGTCGCGCGCCAAGGCCCTCTTGGTGCTGGTCCCATTCCTGGTGGTCGATGTTGCGTTTCTCTCGGCGAACGTTCCGAAAATTCCGGCCGGCGGTTGGCTTCCGCTCCTCGTCGCCGTGGTGCTCGTCGTACAGATGACGACCTGGCGCCGCGGACGCGAGTTGGTGAAAAATCGTCTGCAGGAGTCAAATCGGACGCTGGCGGATGTGATGGCTGATGTCGATCACAATGGTCTTGGGCGTGTGCCAGGCACCGCGGTCTATCTGTTCCGCGATAACGGCAACGTTCCGCCAGCGCTCGCCGCAACCGTCCGGCACCATCGGGTGCTCCACGAACAGGTGGTGATCGTTTCGGTCGACGTCGCCGACGAGCCCTACGTCGGCGTACGCAAACGTGCGCATCGGATCAACCTCGCCGGGGGTGTCGTTCATGTGAAGATCACGTTTGGGTTCATGGACGAGCCTGATGTTCCCGCAGTGCTCAGCGCGCTCGAGTTCCCGCAGCGCGAGTTCGATACCGACAAGGTGACGTATTTCCTTGGCCGCGAGTCGGTGACAGCCGGCAACCTGCCGGGGATGCACCCGCTACGCGACCAGCTCTTCGTGCTGTTGCATCGCGGCGCGGCGAGCGCGGCGCGGTTCTACCACCTGCCGCCCGGCCAGGTCATCGAGGTCGGTGCGCAGGTCGAGTTATAGAAGCCGAGTGATAGAGGTCGCGTTGCCCGGTGAGCACAAAAGATTCCAGCTGACAGCAAGGTCGTAGGGGTTTGTTCTCGATACCTTGATTGGCATGAAGATCGGCGAACTTGCCAACACCGCGGGCGTCACGACGAAGACCATCAGGTACTACGAGTCGATCGGTGTGCTCGACGAACCAGTCCGAACTGGATCGGGGTACCGCTCCTACGGGCCTGCTGCGATTGAGCGCCTCGACTTCGTCAAGCAAGCCCAATCGTCAGGCCTTGCACTCGCTGAGATTCGGTCGATCCTTGAGATCAAAGACCGGGGCGGCCAGACGTGTGAACACACCACCTTCCTGCTGCGGCGCCACCTCGACGAACTTGATACCAAGATTGTCGAACTGCAAGCCGCGCGGGTCGAACTCCGGGCGATGTACGAGCGTGCCGGTGCGCTCGACCCCGCCGAATGCAACGACGCGAACCGCTGCCAGATCATCACTGCTGAGTAATCCGCCACCGTGTGTGACCAACGTCGCTTGACCTTGCCCTGGACTGGAAGGCGTACGTTGATCTTATGACCGATCAGCTCGTCGCCCGCGAACAGACTCTCGACCTCGATGTCGACGGCATGACCTGCGGATCGTGCGCAGCCCGGATCCAGAAAACCCTCGCCAAGCAACCCGGAGTCTCCAGCGCCGAAGTGAACTTCGCGACGGGCCGGGCTCGCCTGTCCATCGATGACACAGCGGATCTTGCTGCCTTACAAACGGCGGTCGACAAGGCTGGCTACACGCTCCACGGGCCGGCGCCCGTCGACACCGCAGTGGGTGAGTTCGCCGTTGGCGGCATGACCTGCGGCTCGTGCGCCGCACGCATCCAGAAAGTGCTCCAACGCCAGCCCGGAGTTGCCGACGCTGAAGTCAACTACGCGACCGGCCGAGCCGTCGTCACCCCCGTTCCTGGCGCCACGTTCGACTCGGCTCTCCTCGCCGACGCCGTAAAAAAAGCCGGCTACGAACTCACTGCTCGCAACGACAACGGCGCCCGCAACGACGTCGCATCGGGCCCAACCGCAGCCGAGCGTGCCGACCAGGCCGACGCCGATGAGGCGAAGCATCGGGCGCTGTGGTTCCGACGGGCAGCAATCTCGGCACCGGTCGCCCTGTTCATGGTGTCGACCATGCTGTACCACGACTTCGCGATGGAGAACACGTGGCTGCGATGGCTGCAGTTTGGGCTCGCGATCCCGATCCAGTTCTACGTGGGTTGGCCGATCCTCGTCGGCGCCGCACAACGCGCCCGCCACCTGACAGCGAACATGGACACGTTGATCACGATGGGCACGCTCTCGGCGTTCACGTTCTCGACCTACCAATTGCTCACCGACGGGATGGAGCTGTACTTCGAAGCCGCCGTGGTGATCATGTTCTTCATCACCCTGGGTCGGTATCTCGAAGCCCGTGCAAAGGGCCGTGCCGGCAAGGCACTGCGAGCCCTCGTCGAGTTAGGCGCCAAAGAAGCACGCCTCGTGCGTGACGGTGTCGAGCAAATGGTGCCGGTTGAGTCGGTGCAGGTCGGTGACCTCGTCAAGATCCGGCCCGGCGAGAAGGTGCCCGTCGATGGCGAAGTCGT
>JBLIKS010000193.1:0-5706 GCA_047635555.1 Candidatus Azotimanducaceae bacterium | reverse complement strand
TCGTGACCGCCTCCGGTGTGAGGGACCTCCCCAGCCCGATCCTGATCGTCGTCGGACTCACGGCGGCGGCGTGCGCTGGTGCGCTCTGGAGTGGGATCTGCGGGGTGCTGTTCAATCGTTTCGGAGCGAGCATCGTGATTTCGTCGTTGATGCTCGTCTACATCGGGCAGGCAGTGCTGCAGTGGGCAACCCGTGTTGGCATCCGCGATCCGGAGTCTTTCGTCCCATTGAGCCGCTCGGTCGGTGCAGCGGAGCTCCCCAACGTTCCGGGCATCAACGTCCATCTCGGATTCGTGTTGGCCGTGGCCGTCGTGCCCGTCATGACCTGGGTGCTCGCTCGTCATCGGCTCGGCTTCAGAGTTCGAGCGCTAGGCCACAATCCCGAAGCGCTCGACGCCAACGACACGCCGGCTCGAAAAATCATCGTCGCCGTACTCATCGTTTCCGGTGCGCTCGCGGGCATCGCCGGCTTCGTCGAGATCGCAGGAGTCAACGGCAAGTTGAATGATGCAGCGAGCGTGGGATACGGGTTCGCCGCCATCATTGTGGCGCTTGTCGGGCGGCTGCACCCGGTCGGCGTTTTGATCTCCGCACTGGTGATCGCAGCACTCGACATCGGGTTCGAAGTCGCCGCTCGTTCGTCCGATCTACCCACGTCGATGGCTGGCCTGGTGCAAGTACTCGTGGTGGTGTTCGTTGTCGCCGGTGACGCACTCCTCGAACGTCGACGGAGCGTGACCTGATGGACAACGTCTTCGCCATCGCCACGTTGACCGCAGCGCTCCGCTTGTCGATACCAGTCGCCGTGGCCGCGCTCGGAGCCCTTGTGAGCGAGCGCGCCGGCGTGCTGAACCTCGGCCTCGAAGGAATGATGCTGGCCGGTGCATTCGCGGGATACAGCGCCGCTGAGGTCAGCGGTTCTCCATGGCTGGGGCTCCTCGGCGGTGTGGTCGCCGGCGGTCTTTTCGGCCTCCTCCTTGCTGCGTTCGTGGTGCTCGGTCGTTCGAACCAGATCGTGACGGGCATCTCGTTCACGTTGTTCGCCGGGTTTGCCACGGCTCTGCTCTTCCAGCAGAGCTACTCGATCGGCCAGTTTCCACCTCGGATCGAACGCCTCGGGTTGCCGGCACTCGTGGTCATCACGATCGTCGTGTTCACCGCAGTCGCATTCGCGCTCACGCGATCCACCGCGGGGCTTGCATTGACCGCGATCGGAGAAGCACCTGAAGCAGCTGACGCACTCGGATACGGCGTCGAACGAACACGCACCGTTGCCGTGAGTATCAGCGGCGCGCTCGCCGGACTCGGTGGAGCCATGCTCGTGTGCGGCCCACTTGGGCTGTTCATCGAGAATGTCACCGCAGGGCGCGGTTGGGTCGCGCTGGCACTCGTCGTCTTCGCAGGCTGGCGACCGGCACCGGTCGCTGTCGGAGCGTTCCTCTTCGGCCTCTCAGATGCGGTGCAACTCCGCCTCCAGGGCACCGACACAGCGATCCCGTACGAGGTGTTCATTGCGCTGCCGTACGCCGTCACGCTCGTTGCGCTTGTCGTTCGCGCCCGCGCCAGTCACACGCCGTCTGCGCTCGGCGTACCGTTCGTTCGTGGTGCAACATGATCGTCGCCACGTCGCCACGTCGCCACGTCGCCACATCCAATTCGCCATGTCTCGAAAGGACCTTCACATGACCGCACTCGAGAACTTTGATCTGACGCCGTTTGCCACAGGCGCGCCGCTTCCGAGCCCGGAGGCCACTGCAACAGCGGCTGCGATCGACGAGACGTTGCAATCGACCGGGTTTCTCCTTGTGTCGGGCCATGGCGTCTCCGACGCGGTGCGCACGGCCTACTTCAATGCGATGCACGAGTTCTTTGCACTGCCTGAGGAGCAGAAGAACGAGATCGCCATCGGCAAGAGCGACTTCCATCGCGGGTACGTCGGGTTTGCTACCGAGACCCTCGAAGGAGCGTTGGCCGGAGAGGACGACATCGTCGGTGACTCGCTGGCCGGCGACATGAAAGAAACGCTCGACACAGGCGTTGAGTGCGGGCCCGACCACCCGGCGTTCATTGCCGGGATCCCTTTGCATGGCCCGAACCAGTGGCCCGACCTTCCTGGCTTTCGTGACGCGGTGGATGCCTATCGAATCGCATCGATCGAAGCGTCACACCGGATGCAGCGGGCTTTGGCGATGGCACTCGAGCTCGATCCCGAGTTCTTCATCGCTCAGCCCGGCGACACGATGTATCACCTCCGCCTCATTCACTACCCACCGATGGATCGCCTGACGCCCGAGCCCGGACAGCTCGGATGTGGCGCACACACCGACTACGGAACGCTGACGTTGCTCGCTGATGACGGCGTCGGCGGACTCCAGGTTCGAGAGCGCTCCGGGGAGTGGATCGACGTGACGGTCCCCGACGGTCAGCTCGTGATGAACCTCGGTGACCTGATGGCGATCTGGACCAACGACCGATGGGTGTCCAACCCGCACCGCGTCGTCAACCCGCCGGGTGTCGATCGGTACTCGTCGCCGCTGTTCGTGACGCCGCCGTTCAACCTCCGCATCGAGACGCTGGCGACGTGCCTGGCTGACGGAGAAACGGCCCGACACGAGCCAATGGTGACCGGCCCGTACTTGATGTCACGCTTCGACGGGACGCACAGCTACCGCAACGAACTCCTGGACGCTCACAACAGTTCAGCGACCTGACGTTCTGCTCATCGGTGAGGCCGGAAAGACCTTCCTGGAAGGCGCGCAGTCCGGCGATCAGTGACCGGGTGAGCGTTTCCAGCTCGGTCCTCCGCGGAGCGAACGCGAGTGAACATGAATGCGGAGAGCAGTAACGACGAGAGCAGCAACGACACAAGCAGCAAGACGCCCGTCGTTGCAACCACGGAGGTGAGGTGCCGCTGCACTCAACCCGGCGTTGCGACGGCGCGCTCGCGTTTTGCCGGTCGGTCGGCCGACTTTGCCGTCTGGTTTGCGCCACGGTGCGACTCACACTTGGCGGGTCCGATTGAAGTACGGCTCGGCCTCCCCATTGGGTGCGTTATTGATGACGACGAACGACTCACCGGCAGCATCGGGCAGCCGCTTGCCGGGTGGCGTCTTCGGCAACGCTCAGACCTCCTCGTTACTCTCCAACCCCATTTGAGAGTAACGCACCGAAAACGACGACGGGCGTCCATGGATCTCGATTCACGTTTCCCCTGCTCAGCAGGCTTTTCGTGGATCTCCATGGACGCCCGTGGACGTACTGGCGGAAGGCGTGGGATTCCGACCTGTGTCGCATTGTGCCTGGTCAGGGGCTCGCGAGTGTCGAAATCGGTCGATTTGAGAGTAACCCTGAGACTAACCGGCGAGCCGAAAGTCCGAGGTTGCGATCAACCGGTGCGTTCGAGCCGGTACTCGCGGAGAAGGCGAGGTTGCATCGCGGCGGGCGCTTCGTGGTCGCCGTGCAGCACGTCAGGATCGAGGTCGACGCCGTTCGGCCAGGCGAGAGTTCCGGCAACCGGGTCGACTGCGACTGCAGCGAAACTCGCGTCGTCGTCGTCGATCGAGGCGAGCACTCCCGGCAGGGCGTCGGCAAAGTCGAGTTCGCGCACGAGACCATCGGAGAACGTGATCCGCAACGAACGCTCGCCGAGATGCTCGACGGCAGTCACTCGGGGCAGAACAGGCTTCTTCGTCGCGTTCACCCCGCCAGATTATTGCCAGCCGGTGGTCCGTAGCGCCCGAGGTTTTGTTGCGGTCAAGTTCAAGATCTTGCCGTCATGTGTAAATCCACATACACTGAAGCTATGACGGACCTCGCCACCATCGCTGGGCTGACCAGTCCAGGAGGTTCGATCCGGGAACGCCGGATCGACTTGGGTTGGACGCAGGCGGAACTCGCAGATCGCGCCGGTGTCGCTCAGGCCGATATCTCACGGATCGAGAACGGTCGACTCGATGCGCGATGGTCCACCATCCATCGCCTGTCGACGGCGCTAGAAGCTCCGGGGGTCGAGCCGAAGCGCAGCTTGGAAAACGGTGGCCGACGCAGTTCGCCGCCGAAACCGACCGGAAGGAAATGGGCTCCGAAGGGACCGATCGCACCGATCGAACCTGCAGACGCGTGATCCTTCGTCACGCACACGACGACGATGCTGAGCAACTCGACACGTTGGATGTCGGAGGCTCCAGCGAGTGGCTCGACGAAGTATCCGGGATCGTGAGCGGCGTACTTGCGTGGCGCTCGGAGGCCGCTGCAGCGCCACGCGACCGACAGGTTGTCGTCGCCGTGGAGGACGGCCGGGTTGTCGGAGTCACGGCGCACGAGCGAGTCGCCAGCAGCGGTGGTCGCGTCTGGAGCGAATACCGGTACCTCATGGTGACGGCGGTGCGAGCCGATCAGCAGCGATCTGGCTTGGCCCGATTCCTGGTCGAAGCGGCGATTGCCGAGATGCGATCACTCGGGTGCGAGTCGGTCGAGTGGCTGGTACATCCCCGGAATCGTCCATCGATCGCGTTCAGCCGGAACGTCTTCCCAGAGGCCGATGAGAGGCAGTTCCCGGAAGACGATCCCTACGTGAGCTTTGTCCTCGACCTCTGACAAGGTTTGGCCGGGGCTGCTCACCCGTCGAGATCGACGTCCACCAGTCGGTCAGCGACGAACCGTTCGAGTTGTTCAACGGGAAGGCGAACGCTTCGGCCGATGCGAATCGGTGTGAGCTGGCCAGCAGCCATGAGTTGATAGATCACCGAGCGGCTGATCGCCAACAGCGCAGATGCCTGCTTGATGCTGACGAGTAGCGGTCGTGTGTTTGAGTCGGTGGGTTCGGGCCGCAACCCTGTGCGTGTTGTCATGACCATGTAAAGGCAACGGATCGAACGAAGTGGGACAGCACCACACCGACCCGCACAGTTCTGGACGGTGCGAGGCGGTTGTCACGCCGGTTGTGGCGGGCGCTCGCTTTCGGCGGTTGAGGCGCGTCGTCACTGATTTGTCCCGTTTCGCGCGGTCGCCCGCCTTTACATCGATATGGGAGATCACTGCGTGCCGGCTTGCCCGGCCTGCCTGCCGTTCGAGGTGCCGGAGTGCGGCCGCCGCTGTTGTGTTTGCTCGGCGGCAGCTTCCCTCGGTCGCTGCCCGGCTCCCGGCGTCCCGGTGTCGGCCGGCGGTCTCGGGTTCTCCCTCCTCGGTGTCCCGGCGCCGGTCCGGCGTCTGGTTGGAGCGTGCGCTGCGTCGGAGGTCGTCGCGTCTTGTGTTCGTGGGGGAGAGCAGTTCAGACATTTGCACCAGGGTGATCGCGCGCGGGTCGTGTCGTGTTGACGGTCGGAAAGGTCGGCCCGGGGAACGCCGGCTACTACCAGTCCGCCGTGGTTGCTGGTGTGGAGGACTACTACGCGGGCGATGGTGATGCTCCGGGTGTCTGGATTGGTCGTGCAGATCTGGTGGGTGCTGTCGCTGGCAGTCTGGCGACTGCTGTTGACTCCAACATGTTGTTGGAAGCGAAGTGCGCACCTGACGGTTCGAGGCTCGGTAAGACAACGGTGACGGAGCGGTCGGTGACGGCATTCGATTTGACCTTCTCGGCACCGAAGTCGGCGAGTGTCCTTTACGCCCTTGGGAGCCCGGCTGTTTCTGCAGCGGTCGAGGTCGCGTTCACGGCTGCTGTCGTGCAGGCGATTGCGTCGGTGTCGCCGCGTATTGCGTACACGC
>JBLIKS010000192.1:0-5708 GCA_047635555.1 Candidatus Azotimanducaceae bacterium | reverse complement strand
TTCGACGGTGGCCACCCGTTCCTGTGGCAGGACCGCAGTGCGTGGCCAGTTCTGATCGAATTCCTACGCGCCTGAGCTAGCGCCGTGTCAGACGACGTTCGGGGTGTCCCTGATCGGCACATCAGGGACGCGATTACACAGGTGATCCCCGCGCGTTATGGGACATCAGCCAGTGCAAATATTGCCGGCTAGGGGCTGTTGCGAGGGCTGTTGGTGGCCGCGATTATCGGGCGCCCGGTAAGGGCCGTTATCGAGTGGTCCATCGTCGCCGAGCCCGGTGTTACGGCGCTGGCGTTATGTGCGTCGCCACCCGCACCGCCACCGCTCGCATTGCCGGTTAGCGGGAGGGTCTCAAGGGGCCACTGGACCGATGATCTGAGCTGGTACCTGCGGGGAGTGTCGTCGCTCGAGGTTCGGGGTGTTCAGTCGGGTAAGAGTGATGCGGCGTCGAGCTCAAGGGCAGCAGAGAAGGAGCGGACCGCCATGTCGTGCAAGAGTTCGCGTCCGCGCTCGTTGGCCGGATCGGCGTGAGCGCCACCGATCACCGCTATGGCGGTCATCGACGCCGACGCCACCCGGTAGCCATCCCAGGCGTCGACACGCGAATAGTCGTCGGGGGCTCCGCCGAGCGACGAGCACAGCTCGTCGTACCACGCCGAGACGATGTCACGATCGTGCGCGCGGCGAGTCTCAGCGGTCATCGACTGGCTGATCAGGTAGGCCAGGTCGCCGATACCAGGGCCGCGGGCAGCGATCTGCCAATCGAGCACGCCGACATGGTCGGCGCCGTCGGTCGTGTCGTCGAACATGAGGTTGTCGGCGCGGTAGTCGCCGTGACACATCGTCATCGGCACGTCGTCGAACGTCTGCTGTATCGCTGTCTCCCAGGTCGATCCGACACGTTCGCCGAGTGCCACTGCGCCGTCTGGGAGATCATCACCGAACAGCGCCAGGAACGCCGGCCAACTTTCGCGATAGGTGTGACCAGCACCGATGACCTCGGGATCAATCGCACGCGGCATCCAATCCATCGCATGGATTGCTGGCGAGTCCCAGAACTGTGCGTGCACGCGTGCGATTGCCCGCGCTGCCTGGTGAGTCCGTTCGGCGTCCATCCCGGCGATCTGGCTGACCATGGTGCGACCGCCGAAGTCTTCGAGGAGCAGCGCGAACTCGCCGGCATCGACGTCGATGTGGTTGAACAGGCAGTTCGGGGTCCGCACCCCAACACTCCGGCCGACGTGCTCGTAGAAGCGGCCCTCACGTTCGTACAGGCGAAAGTGATTGCCGACGCCTCGGTTCTCTGGCAGGTTTGACGGCACCTTCAGGATTAGGCTCGATGGTGCGCTGTGCGCCGGACCCCCGTACCGCAGCGTCAACCGGGCGAGTTCGCACATCAGCCCGACACCTTCGCCGATCCGGTCGTGCTCGACCTCTGCCACCACCGTGTCGGCGTCGATTGCCCCGGTCGAACGCAACGCCTCGGTGACGAAAGCAGCCGAGGCACTCTCAGTCGTTGTCGGAACCTGTCCCATACCAATCCCCATTTCATCGACCCGGTGAATCGATACCCCCGCACCGCCAAGTCGTCGCAAAGCTAGCTAATGACACTCGAGATGTCAACCAAAATGGGACACGTCCAACGGTTCGCTACGACCGCCGCAACTCGCAAATGGCCCCGCCACAGCAAGACAAACCAAACCTATGGAACATGACCAGCCCACGCGATAATCACCAGCCGGGTTGTTCGCTCTAGCACTGCACGTCCGGCGGAGTGTGGGAGTTTCGACTGCCAACTGCGTAGCGCATAATCCCACCTCGCCGGAGGGGTGCAACCCGTCCGATAGCGGCTGTGAGTATTTACTTGCCGGTCACGTCCGATCGGTCAAGCCTGCTCCATATCGCGCTGATCCGGCGTTGGATTCTCGATGTGGTCGCAGGTGCTCCTGTCTGCCGGGTATGAGCGGTCAGATGGCCCTCGCTCGTCGTGATTATCGAGCACTGCACTTGGGCCGTTATCGAGTGGTCAGGCGACAGCGTTTGGGTCGACTGTTAGCTTCGCTGGATGTACTTGGGGGTGCTGGTGTGAGGCCGGCGGTGTTCGTGATGACCGATGTTGTGGGCTCTACGGCGTTGTGGGAGACGCACGGCGACGCGATGCGTGAGGCTCTCGAGGTCCATGACGGTTTGGTTCATGGGGCGGTTGAGGCGGCTGGTGGGCGGGTGTTCAAGCACACCGGTGACGGGATGATCGCCGCGTTCGACGACGCCGATGGAGCCGTCGCTGGCGCGTTGCATGTAGTTGATGCGTTGGCTGGTGGCGAGTGGGGTTCGACGGGTGCGTTGGAGGTGAGGGTTTCGGTGCATGCGGGTACGGCATCGGAGCGTGACGGCGATTTCTTCGGTCCGCCAGTGAACAAGGTGGCACGTATCAACGGCGTCGGCCACGGCGGCCAGGTGCTGGTGTCCGATATTGCCCGCCAGTTGATGAGTGACCCTGCTGGCGCCGACTTAGGGGTGCACCAGTTGCGTGACCTGGCTGAGCCGGTCCGCTTGTGGCAACTCGATAACGGGGTGTATCCGCCGCTTCGAACTCTCAAGAAGGCCCGCCACAACCTCCCAGTGATGCCGACCGAATTCATTGGACGCCAAGCCGAGGTCGACGAGCTGCGTTCGTTGGTCGATCATCACCGGTTGGTGACGATCACCGGCGTCGGCGGGTGCGGCAAAACACGTCTCGCCGTCGAAGTCGCTGCGGCGATGGCTGACCGATTCCCGGGCGGTGTGTGGTTTGTCGATCTCACAACAGAACGCGACGGCGGGCAAGTCGGCAGCCGCGCTATCGGTGCACTCGGACTCGTTCAACAACTCGATGCCGATGCTGACGGGCCAGTGGCCGTGCTCGACGACGCGACGGCCGGAGCAGCCACCCTGCTGATCGTCGACAACTGTGAGCACCTCATCGACGACGTTGCCGACTTCGCCACCGACGTACTCTCGTCAGCACCATCGGTAACCGTCCTGGCAACGTCGCGCGAGGCACTCAATGTTGATGGTGAGTGGGCATGGCGTATCCCGAACTTGCACGACGCGGCCGTCGAACTCTTTCTCGCGCGTGCGAGCGCAGCCGGGGTCAGCGGCCTCGACAACCACCACGTCCAGATCGAAGAGATCTGCGCCCAGCTCGACGACATCCCATTGGCGATCGAACTCGCAGCCGCACGACTGACCTCGCTATCGATTGATGAACTCGCCGAACGCCTCGACGATCGCTTCTCACTACTCAGCGGTGGACGCAGCAGACGACGACAACGCCAACAAACACTGCAAGCAATGATGGACTGGAGCTACGGGCTCCTCAACGACGACGAGCAAGGTGTGTTGAATCAGTTGGCAGTGTTCGCCGGTACGTTCCCGCTCGCGGGGATCGAAGCAGTTACCACCAACGCTGAGTCGTCGGTGCTCAATGTGTTGGACTCACTTGTCGAGCAGTCGTTGGTCGTGCCATCGGTTGACTCGGGCCGGTATCGCCTGCTCGAAACTGTCCGGCTGTATGCACTGGATCGGCTGTTGAACACTGACCAACTCGCTGCCACCCGAGACCGGCACTTGGCTTGGATGGTTGATCTGTCGGGCGCTGAGCGCGTGTTGTCAACTGGGGAAGGTGAGACGTGGGACTTAGAGGAACAGAGGTTCGCTGAGATCGCCAATGCCGACGCTGCGATGGAATGGGCGGAACAATCCGGCAAACGCGAGGCGCTCCTGAGCCTCTACATCGGCGGTCAAACCTATTGGCCCAGCACCGGAGGCTTGGGCGTGTCGTGGCTCGACCGGGTGCCAGAACCCCCTGCCAGTGAGCCAGTTGTCCTCAGCTCGTGGTTGGCGACCTCGGGCCACATCCGACTCCTTGCCGGGGACGAAAACAAGGGCTACGAGCAGCTGTTCGCAGCTGCGGCCATCGCGGACGAACTCATCGAGACCGGCCGGACCCTCGACCTCGGCGCGGTGTCGCTGCTCTATCGCGGACTGATCCTGGCGTTGACTGGGGATACCCCGGCAGCACTCGCCGATGCGGATCGCCTGAGCGAAGGGCAGATCGAAGGCGAATCTAGATACCCCGAGTGGATGTCGTTGATGGTGCGTGTCTCTGCCCTGGGTTTCGACGGAGACGTCGCTGCGTCGGGCACGGCCACGCAGCTGGTGGCCATCGGGCGAACCATTTCGCGAATCGCCGACGAGAGCTCGGTGACCGTGTTGGCGTCGTGGTTGTCGCTCGCCGGCCGATTCGACGAAGCACTCCCGGCAGCAATGCAATGTCTCAATTCACCAGTACTCCCTCAAACGCCCAGAATCAATATGCTGTTGCCGGCGGTCAGGTCACTTGCAGGACTCGGACGGTATGACGATGCGTTGGAGACCGTGGAGAAGGACTTTGGTCCGATGATCGACGCTCAGCGACAGAGACTGCAGATCAGCCAGATCATCGGCCTCATCTTGATCCTTCACCAACTCCAGCGCCTCGAACGCATCAACGACCTTGCGGGCGTCACTGAGGCGCTCGCCCCGGATTTGCTGTGGGCCCATCGGGAGGCCCGGCTGTATCTCGCAGACGTCATCGGCGGAGACGACGCGTTCGCCGCGCTCCCAACCCCCGACCCGACCGAACTGACTCCAGACCGGATCGCGGCACTCATCAACGACATCATCACTGAGATCCGCGACGTCATCGTCCAGGACGCCCCCGACCGGTAGCACAAACTGCCTGGAAGACCTCGCAGAACGCACCGAGCACTCCACCCTCGACGCACCAAAGAACCGCCCATAACCGGCGAAGTCGCACGCCTTCGCACCAACGGAGGCCGCTCGATAATCACGTCTCGCTGCAACCACTGGCCCCGCTCTTGATCGGCACATCAGGGCGGGCAGCCCCGCCCCATAACACTCGACGACGCCAGCCTCCGAGGGTGCCACCTAACGCCGGTTCGTGGGCGCCACTCAACAGGGCAAACGTTCCTTGACACGGCACTAGTAGCCGGCGACGGGCAGTACCTGGTCGAGGAGGGCTTGGAGGACCTGCTCTTGCAGCTCGGTCGAGTTGCGGAAGTGGATGCCATCGGAACGCAGCCCCTCGCTTGCGGCGCAGTCGCCGTCGGGGCACAACCAGTTGGAGTAGTCGAACCGATTCCCGTCAAGCTCATCCGACGCCGCATTCAGACAGCCCGTCCCCGGGCGCCGCTCAGCGATCGGAATCGCGGGCGGCGCCACCGACGAGAACACGACGGTTGCCGACTCCTCGAACCGGCCGATCATCGCCTGGTACTCGAAACGCCAGCGGTCATCAAAGCCCGCCTCGCACGGTGTGATGACGGTGCCGTCATCGAGTTCGCGCCCGCCACCGACGCCTGGCCAGCCGAAGAGGAGGTACACGACGTCGGGTTCAAACGCATCGACAGCGTCACCGAATCGGTCGGCGCTCCGGCAGTCCTCCGGGTCACCGAGTTGCGAGCCGTCGAGCAGCCACCATTTGCCTTCACGGACCATCGAGCAGGCGATCTGCCCATCGTTGCGGACCGTCACCGCTCCGAACCGTGCTGTGGCGATTTCGGTGATCTGCTGGCTCGTCAGCGATTCCGCAACCGAGTCGCCGATGATTTGTACACGCAGTGGTCGATCCGGCAGCGGCACCGTCGTCGCCACGCTCGTCACCG
>JBLIKS010000191.1:0-5709 GCA_047635555.1 Candidatus Azotimanducaceae bacterium | reverse complement strand
CGGTTCGTTTGGCTCCCACGTCCAGGAAATGACGCTGCTCCTCGCCGATGGCACCCAGCGATCACTGAGCCCGACAGGCGAGCACACCAACCTGTTCTGGGCCACGGTTGGCGGCATGGGCCTCACCGGCATCATCCTCGACGCGACCTTCTCGCTGATCCCGATCGAGACCCGTCACTGCGTCGTGACCAACGAGCGAGTGCCCGACTTCGACACGTTGATCGAGAAGATGATCGCGAGCGACCATCTGTACCAGTACTCGGTTGCCTGGATCGACCTGTGTGCCACCGGCTCAAGCCTTGGCCGTGCTTTGCTGGCATCCGCCAATCACGCATCACTCGACGAACTCCGAGAGTTGAACCCGAAACAAGCAGCGGATCCGTTGGCCTATTCGCCACCGATGTTGGCCGACATCCCATCGGTGGTACCGAACGTCTTCAACAAGCTCACCATCAAAGCCTTTAACGAGTTGTGGTATCGCAAGACTCCGAAGCTTCAGCATCACACCGAGACGCTCACGGGCTTCTTCCATCCGCTCGACATGGTGGGCTGGTGGAACCGGCTGTATGGCCGCAACGGCTTCATTCAGTACCAGTTCGTGGTGCCCGACAACGCGATCGACACCCTGCGGAACATCGTCGAGAAAGTCGCAGCGCACGGGCATGCCAGCTTCGTCAACGTGCTGAAACGGTTTGGTCCAGGCAGTGGTGGCTACATGAGCTTTCCGACCTCCGGCTGGACACTCACGATTGACATCCCTTCGGGCGTGGACGGCCTCGACACGCTGCTCAACGAACTCGACGAGATGATTCTCGCTGTCGGCGGGCGGCACTACCTTGCCAAAGACGCGCAGCTCACTCCTGCAGTGATCCGCTCCGGATACCCCCGACTCGATGAGTGGAAAGCCATCCGACGCACGGTTGATCCGAATGGTCGATGGGTCAGCGATCTGGCCCGCCGTCTCGATTTGCTCTGACCCGTCAAGCATTCACCGCCTCGACTTACTCCGCCTGAAAGGCGAACCATGAACAACGCGATCAACCAGCCTCAGACCATCCTCGTCCTCGGTGGCAACAGCGACATCGCTCGTGCGATTGTCGGCGAACTGTCGTCGCCGGCGCTCAAGACCGTCGTACTCGCGTGCCGCGACGCTGCCTCGGCCGACACCTCCGGCTTCGCCAACGACGTCAAGATCGCCACGATCACCTTCGACGCAGCCAACCACGCATTACACGCTCCGATGATCGAGGCGGTCGCTGCTGAACACGGCGATCTCGACGTCGTCATTCAGGCATTCGGCCAACTTGGCCTCGATGTCGCCGACGATCCGGTTGCGGCTGCCCAATTGGCAACGGTCAATTATGCCGGCGCCGTCAGTTCGGGCTTGGCGGTTGCTGCGCAACTCCGCAAGCAGGGCCACGGGACACTGGTGGTGCTTTCGAGCGTGGCGGGCGTCCGGACACGTGCCTCGAACTTTGTTTACGGCTCGACGAAGGCCGGCCAAGACGCATTCGCCACAGGCCTCGGTCATTCGCTCCACGGCAGCGGAGCGAATGTGATGACGGTGCGGCCCGGCTTTGTTCGCTCGTCGATGACCGAGGGAATGGAAGAAGCCCCGTTCACCATTGATGTGTCGGTCGTGGCCAAAGCAGTCGCCAACGGGCTCAAGAAGGGTTCGAGCGTCGTGTGGGCACCCGCCAAGCTGCGTGGTGTGTTCGCCTTGTTGAAGTTCGCACCCGATTTCGTGTGGCGCAAGCTCGACAGCTGAAACAGTTAGCCGTTTGAGGCGGGCTCAGGAACGGGGATTGTCGGATACGTGCCGGTGACGTCAGCACCGCTGATCCCACCGCCACCCTCGCAGCGCTCGAAGAGCAACACCAGGTTGTCCTCGAATTGGGAGCGAAGACAAAAGTTGTCGGCAACCGCCTCGTTGTGCTCTTGGCTTTGGCGGGTCACCGATTCGTTCGGCTCGGCCCATCCCGACCACACGTTGGTCAGCACCAGGAAGTCAGCTTCGGCGATGTCTTCGGCAAGGCCTGAACCTTCCGCATCAGCAAGGCCGGGGTCCATCTCGATGAAGTATGTGCCCGGTTCAAGTTCGGGGAACAGGAAGTAGATCGACACGTCGTTGTAGACCGTGCGGCTCAGGTCGGCGGTGCCCACGATCAATCGGTCGCCGGGGTCGCTGATGGCATCGAGTTCAGGGATCATGTCGTTGAGCGCGTTGGTGAAGACTGGATTCCCGAACCAGAAGCGGCGGCCTTCACGCTCAACGAGAAATGGCAGTGGCAAGTCGCCAGCTGACACCCGCGTGTGCATCAGATACATGCGATAGGTGTAAAACGGCGCCACAACGACAAGCAACGCAAGCAACGACGCAACAGCAGCGAGCGGCGCAACATGCTGTTTCGCTTGCGGGCGGGGTGGACGTGCCCGGATGAGGTCGATGATGACCACGATCAGGAGCGGCCACGAGACAACGGCGACCCACGCCAGGTGTGTCGAGTCGGGGCGTTGCAGCGCCTGCGGGAGCATGCCCAGACCGAGCAGACCTGCCGCGATCAGCACCCCGCGCTGTTGCGGATTGCGATTGCCGACGTTGCGCCAGGCGGCAACCGGTACGGCAATGGCGATGGCGAAGACGGCAAAGAACCAGAAGAACAGCTGGTGATTGGCCGCAGGCGCCGGAAGGTTCCACCAGGGCGGGTTGACTTCGGCGATTGCCTGCAGTGCACCGTCGATCCGGTCGAACGACGGCGGAGTCGGCAGCTCGCGGCCGGCGCGAAGGTTGAACACCGGGTCAATGATCAAGCCTTCGACTACGGGGCCCGGCCCGGCAACAACCAGATGGATCCACATCGGGATGAGCCCGACGATGCCGGCCCCGATCAGCGGCGCCGCAGCCTGACGTCGTTGCGCCCAGGCGGCACCGGCAAGAGCAACCGAGATCGCAATGGCCATATCGGGTCGAAAGGAAAGCGCGAACCCGCCAATCAGCCCGGCAATCAACCAGTCAGATCGAGCAGCCGTCGTGCGCGCCCTGACAGCGAAGACGACAGCCCACAGCGCCATGCCGACGGCGCCGTGCCAGGCCAGGGCCGACAGGCCGATCGGTGTCATAATTAACAGTGCTGCGACGATGCCCGCGCCGACCGCTGCGATCCGGCCCCAGGCTCGCGTCAGCGTGTAGAGACCGAAAATGATCAGCAGGTGCTGCAGCAGCCCAAACGTACGCTGCGCCTCCAGCGTGTACCCGAACACCCAGTACCAGCCGGCGAGTACCTCGAGAGAGCCAGGGCCGTACAGGTGCAAAAAGTCCACGTTCGGTACTTTGCCCTGCTGAACGAGCCGGGGGAAGACGAGCATGAAGCCCTCTTCCAAAGACGAACCAGTGCTGCGGTACAAGCCTCGGACCGGCAGCATCGTGAAGGCGCAGAGCGCCAGCAGCGACAGCGTGCCTTTGAGCGATCGGTGGGGACGACCACCAAGAACAAACGGAACAGGCTCAAACGGAACAGATTTGGCTGAAACAGATTCGGCCGCGTTGGGATCGACTTGGCCGACATCGGTCGGATCAGAATCGAAGTCGTCGTCGGAATGGTCGGTTACGTCCAGCAAGCGCCCCGATGGTATCCACACAGCCCAGCAGTAATGGGCCTATCGTCCGTGTCGTGTCTGCTGACGAGCTTCGCGAACTCGGTGAAATCGCCGACCGACTCCACCAGCGGGGCATCCGTCGGATCCACACATTGGCGTGGCGCGACCTCGATGATCCTGATGGTGGCGGGTCCGAAGTGCACGCCGACGAGTTCATGAAGCGTTGGGCCGCTGCCGGTTTCGACGTCCTGCATCGAACGTCGGCAGCGGTTGGCCAGCCTGGCGAGAGTCGCCGTAACGGGTACGACGTGATTCGCCGGGGGAGCAGGTACACCGTCTTCCCTCGCGCCATCGCCGCTGAGACGTTGCACCGGATGGGGCCGTACGACGCTCTCGTTGAGATCTGGAATGGCGTCCCCTGGTTTTCACCGATCTGGTGTCGCAAGCCAAGGATCACCTTCTTGCACCACGTCCACGGACCGATGTGGGATCAGATGCTGCCGGGCCCGCTTGCGGCGTGTGGCCGAGCGCTCGAAACGCGCCTCGCGCCGCCGTTCTACCGCCGGAGCCCGACGGTGACGCCATCTGATGCAACTCGTGAGGAGCTGCTCGAAATCGGCTTTCGACCGGAACAGGTGACAGCGGTTCCCAACGGGACCGATCCACGATTCTCACCCGGCGGACGAAAGAGCGAACATCCTTCACTCGTCGCGGTGTGTCGTCTTGCACCGGTGAAGCGGCTTGGCCTGCTGATCGACGCTGCTGAGATCGCGCGAGCTGCGACGCCAGGTCTGACGTTGACGATCGTCGGCGACGGGCCGTCGCGCGCCGAACTCGAAGCCAAGGTGCATGACCTTGGCGCTGGTGCATGGATTCAGTTCACCGGGCGCGTTGATCAGGCCGACCTCGTCGACCTCTACCGTCGCTCGTGGCTTGTGGTCAGTGCTTCACTCGCCGAAGGTTGGGGCCTGAGCCTGACGGAAGGAGCAGGCTGCGGCACCGCTTCGGTTGCAACAAATATTCGTGGGCACCGCAGCAGCGTGGTCGACGGAGTGACGGGTGTTCTTGCCGAGCCAGCAGACCTCGGAGATGCGATTGCCCGGGTGCTCGCCAACCACGCTCTGCGCGACCAGCTCGCGTCGGCGGCCGAGGCGCGGGTCCGTTCCATGACCTGGGATGCATCGGCGCTGGGCATCTTGCGCGTGCTCGCCAAAACGGCACAGTAGATTGCAGCCGTTATGCGTAGCGTCCTGGTGCTTCCCACATACAACGAAGCAGAGAACATTGAGCCGTTCTTGCGCGCTGTTCGTGAGGCCTCGCCCGACACCGACATCGTTGTTGTCGACGACAACAGCCCAGACGGAACCGGGTTGCTCGCCGATCGCTTGGCCGAGGAACTCGGTCGCATCGACGTCATGCATCGCCCGAGCAAAGCCGGTCTCGGAAGTGCGTACCGCGCAGGATTCAGCGAAGTGCTCGGCGGCAGCTACGACATCATCATCTCGATGGACGCCGACTTCTCGCACGACCCCAATCGGATTCCGGATTTCGTTCGGCTGATCACCGACGGCGCCGACATCGTGATCGGCTCTCGCTACGTCACCGGTGGTGGAACGACCGACTGGCCTGTTCGTCGCCAGTTGTTGTCCCGCTGGGGTAACGCGTATACCCGCTCGATCCTCGGCGTCGCCGCCCGGGACTGCACCAGCGGCTTCCGGGCATACCGTGCTACGTCGCTGGCCAAGATCGATCCAACATCCACATCGGCCGAGGGCTACGCATTCCTGACCGAACTTGTCCGTCGGATGACACGCGAAGGGGCCAGCGTCGTGGAAACGCCGATCATTTTTCGGGACCGCACCCGTGGCAAGTCCAAGATGTCGGGACGGATCATCGTCGAGTCGATGCTGCTGGTCACCCGCTGGGGCATGGGCGACCGATTCAAGCGGCTCTTGCGCCGCAACTGACGGTGGATTCGTTCGCCGCACGCGCCCGGCGGTTTGCCCGAAGCAGCGCTGGCCTCATCGTGTTGGTCACCGTGGGGCTCGGCGTCCCGTTGCTGGTCGCGGTCATTGCGCTCGCACAGCGCAGGTGGTATCCCGTACTCGACTT
>JBLIKS010000190.1:0-5710 GCA_047635555.1 Candidatus Azotimanducaceae bacterium | reverse complement strand
GCACGTCGAACATTGCCGCGCTGCTCTTCGAGCTGACTGAGGCGCAGACTGAGGCGTACCGGGCGCTGACTGCTGCACTCGCGCAGTGGCGGAGCAGCAACACGATCAGCGACGCGAGCAGCGATGCAGGAGCCATTGCTGATCTTTTCGTTGACACCAAAGTCATCGAGGCATTCAGTGCCGGCCCGCAGCCGCAGATGGTTGCACTGCCCGGCCAGATGGCTGACACCGCAGCAGCACACCTCGGTTTCGTCGAGGCGCTCATTGAGGCCGGCGCGGCGAGCAACGACATCACCGCCTTCCGTGTTCGCTGCCTCGACCGGGTGGGCCGCCCGCTCGATGCAATCGCCGTGCTTGACGAGGTTGCCGAGTCGACTGAGGCCAAGCAGCTCCTGCTCGCAGCGGCCGAGTTCGCCGCAGATCGCAGCGATGCCACGGTTGCATATGCGCTGCTGCAGCGCGCCGGTGCGTTGGACCACCTGGCATCGATCAAGGGCGAGGCCGAAACACATACGCCCGACTTGGAGCTGCTGTTCGAGATCGAGCCGTTCGCCATGACGCGCCCAAAGGCCGTGGCTGACCGGAACGACCCATGCCCCTGCGGATCGGGCAAAAAGTTCAAGAAGTGCCACATCAACGATCAGCCGATGCACGGGCTCGAATACCGGGCGCCATGGGTGCACGGCAAGGCCATGCGCTTCGGGCGGGCACGTAATGCTGCGCTGATCGAGACTCTGGCCGACGCCGTCTGCGCACACGTCGACGACGGTGAAATGGTCGAGCAGATGCGGTTTTCGCCGTTCATCGCCGACGTCGCCCTCCACGAAGGTGGCGACTTCGCGCGCTTTCTGGAAGCGCGACAGGAGTTGCTGCCAGCCGACGAGTTCGAGTTGGCAACGCAGTGGGCTGCGATCGATCGTGGCGTGTTCGAGATCGTGAAGCTCGCCGGTCAACGGGTCGAGCTGCGCAACATCGTGACCGATGTACGAATCACCGTTGGCGAGATGGAGTCGGGCTCGGGCATCGAGACGGGCGATTTGATGATCGGCCGTCCGCTGCCGGTCGGCAACGGTTGGCGTGCTTTCGGTGGCTTCATGCCGTGCGATCCGTCAATCGTGGAAAATGTCGTCGCAGCGATCGAGGCGCGTGACGCCCTCGGTATTGCCGGCCTGATTGGTGATCAGCTCGCACCAACCCACGACGACCTGATGAGCCAACTCGGACTCGAGGGCCTGGGATTCGACGGCCTCGACTTCGAAGCGCTCGGCCTGGACGAGGCTGACCTCTCAGACGAGTAGAACGCGGGCGGTGGCCGCTCGCTCTTCGGTGGCGGCTACCTGCCGGCCGCGTCGAGTTCGGCGACGTACTGCTCAAGCTTGGCAAGGGCAGGCTCGGCGTGGTCGAGCGCGCCCATCATCACGTTAATCAGCTCGTCGCTCGGCGTGTCGGCCGAGCTGAATCCGTCGAGGCGACTGTTGGCCAGCCAAGCCTGGAGAGCCGGGTCGGCACCCCAGTTCGCGCTGTTCAGCGAGTTGCCGTACGCGGTACGGATCCAGTCGGTAGCGGCGTCGGGGTGGGGCACCACACCGCAGAGACGGTTCTTTTCGTCGGCTGTCTCGTACGCCGCTTCGCAGTGTGCGATGAATGCAGCGCTGAAGACCTGCTGGCAGTGCCGGACGGTCTGGAGCGTGATGCAGCTGCCGTCGAAGACGTGCTTCGGCGGGCGACGTTCGAGGCCGTCCGCGGTGCAGTCGATGTGGGCGGTGTCGCCGCTCGTGGGAACCACGCCGTCGTCAAGGAAGATCTGATCGATGTCGATGCGTTGCACCCGACCAAGGCGGACAACGTCGGTGATCCGGCGGAGCTGCGCGAGTTCTTCTTGGGTGATCGTCGAGCAGCGGTACATCGTTGGTTCGACGTCGGTGGTGAGGCGAAGCAGAATGCCGTCGGCTTCGAGCCGGGAGAACAGGTCAGCGATTGAGTCGGACTCGGCAATGTGCTTGAACTGGGTGATGAACCGTTCGGCGGTGCCCTCGAAGAAATCACCTGGCTGGATGGTTTTGCGGTCGATGTACCAGGAATCGCGCGGCATGATCCAGCGGATCTGGTCCGGGTCGACGCCGTGACGCAGCAGCCAGAGGCAGGCATCAGCTCCGGTCTTGCCAGCGCCGATGATCGTGTAGCCGTCAGCCGGCTGGCTCAGCTTGGGGAGGTTATTGAGCGGCGTACAGCGCACTCCGTCAGCGACGTCGTACACGGGCGGACGCTGCGACGGGACCGTCACGTTCATGTAGGTGGCGTCGACCAGCGTCGCCGCGTTGACGCTGGTCCGCATGCCCGTCGTGAGCGACACGAGATCGCCGGTTGCGGGTTCGTACTCGGTCATCGGGAGGTACGTGACACGGCCCGATGGGAGGAAATCACGATGCATCACGTGGTCGTAGTAGGCCAGCACCTCGGCACCCGTTGCGAGTTCGTACAGGCCGGCATTCCAACCAACGGCGTCTTTCACATCGTTGCCGAGCGGACGGGAGTTCACCCCATAGAACGCCGATGGCTGATGCAGCCGGACGAATGGATAGGCGTCATTCCAATGTCCACCGGGCCGACCCTGCCGGTCGACAATCGTGAGCGTTGCTTCGGGCATTTCGTTGAGGATGGTGTCGGCAAACGCCATACCCATGGCTCCAGCGCCGACGATCAAGTAGTTCGTGTCCATGCGGCAGTGTCGCGCAGCGCGACCACCGACGACTGGGTCCTTATCGGCAGGTGAGCCGCGAGCTGCTGCGAGTTGTGAAAGTCGATCGGCTCGTTGCTCGCGGTGTGGTGGCTCGGCCCGCGGCGCACTCGCTCCAGCGACTGATCGCTCCGACCCCCGGGAGGCAAGCAAATGCGAGTGCTCACGCTTCGATCCGCGCGGCTCTTGAGCGCGACACTGCAGCCGAGCTGATCGAAGGGGATCAACATGACTGCCGAGCAAAGTGCCGTACAAGCTGCTGAACGAGTTGCGGGTGCGACCAATGTCGATGTGGTGATTGTCGATGTGGTGATTGTCGGCGCAGGGTTTGCCGGGATGTACCAGTTGAAGCGCATGCGCGATGCTGGGTTCAGTGCGGTGGTCATCGAGGCCGGCGACGGCGTCGGTGGCACGTGGTACTGGAACCGCTACCCGGGTGCGCGCTGCGACATCCTCACGGTCGACTACTCATACAGCTGGGACCCCGACTTGGAGTCCGAGTGGGAATGGTCGGAGCGGTACGCAACTCAGCCCGAGATCCTGCGCTACGCGAACTTCGTTGCCGACAAACACGACCTGCGGCGCGACATCCGTTTCGACACGCGGGTCACCTCTGCCTCCTGGGACGAGTCGACGAAGCGGTGGACAGTCAGCACCACCGACGGCGACGTCGTTGCGCAGCATTACGTGATGGCCACCGGCTGCCTGTCGGTGCCGAAGGTTCCCGACGTGCCGGGCAACGGACGTTTTGAGGGCCCGACGTACTCGACCAGCGAATGGCCACACGAGGGCGTCGACTTCACAGGAATGCGGGTCGCCGTGATCGGCACCGGGTCATCGGGCATCCAGTCGATCCCGATCATCGCCGAGCAGGCTGCTCAGCTCACCGTGTTTCAGCGGACTCCGAACTTTTCCATGCCAGCGCATCACGGACCAATCGCCGATGAGCGGCTGGTCGAGTACCGCCAAGACCCTGCGGGCTATCGGGAGGAGGCCCGACACTCACGGATTGGCGTACCGTTGGTCCCGCTCGCCGAACTGAGTGCACTCGAAGTAGGCGACGCGGAACGCGACGCTGCCTATGAGCAGTCGTGGCAGCGCGGCGAGCTGAGTCAGCTGTCGCCGTTCACCGACTTGGGTATCAACGCCGAGGCGAACGACACCATGCGTCGGTTCATTCACAACAAGATTCGCGACATCGTTGACGACCCCGAGATCGCCGAGCTGTTGTGCCCGACCAACCACTACTTCGCCACGAAGCGACCGTGCCTCGATACGAACTACTACGCCACCTACAACCGGCCGAACGTTCGGCTGGTCGACCTACTACAGACCCCGATCGAGTCGATCACCGAGTCGGGTATCGATGTGACCGGCGAGTCGATGGGGTTCGACGCGATCGTGTTCGCGACCGGCTTTGATGCAATGACCGGTGCGATCGTCGGAGCCAATATCACGGGCCGCGAGGCCATATCACTGCGCGATGCGTGGGCTGATGGCCCGATGACCTACCTCGGGTTGATGACGGTCGGCTTCCCGAACCTGTACATGATCACCGGGCCCGGCAGCCCGTCGGTCCTGTCGAACATGATGGTGTCGATCGAGCAGCACGTCGACTGGATCTCGGACCTGGTCGACCACATGCGGACCGATCAATTGGACACGATCGAGCCAACGACGCTCGCCCAAACCAAGTGGGTTCAGCACTCGAACGACATCGCGAACATGACGCTGCTGCCCACGGCAAACAGTTGGTACATGGGCGCGAACGTGCCTGGCAAGCCTTCGGTGTTCCTGCCCTATCCCGGCGGCGTCGGCGCGTACCGCGAAATTTGCAACGAAGTCGTCGAGCGCGGCTACTTCGGCTTCACGCTCGCTGGCCCTGCGGGCTCGACAACCAACGACGGCGCCATTCGCCCGGTACAGCCCGACGTCGCAATGATGTTGGCAGCCATGGCCGAAATGGACCTGCCGCCGCTTGAGTCGCTTTCGGTCGATGAGGCGCGGGCGTTCATGGACATGGCGGCGGGCCTACAGCCTGTGGGGCCCGATGTCGGCGAAATCATCGACGGCGTACTTGAGGGTGCTGACGGCGATTTGGAATACCGGCTGTATCGGCCGGATTCCGATGGGCCGCACCCGGTGGTCGTGTATTTCCACGGCGGCGGCTGGGTGCTCGGCAGCCACATCTCGGACGATCCGCTGTGCCGCGACCTGTGCGTGCGTTCCGGCGCGGCGATTCTGTCGGTCAACTATCGCCATGGCCCTGAAGCGCGATTCCCCGCTGCGGCCGACGACGGGTTTGCTGCGGTGCAGTGGGTCGCTGCGCATGCCGACGAGTTGGGTCTACGCGCTGACCAGCTCGTTGTCGCAGGTTGGAGCGCCGGCGGCAATGTTGCTGCTGTCGCGTGCCAGCAGGCGCGCGATGCGGGTGGGCCGACAATCGTCGGTCAGCTGCTGTTGAACCCGGCGACCGACTGCGATCTCACGCGGCCGTCGTACATCGAGAACGGCGAGGGGTACGTGCTGACGACGTCGTTGATGACGTGGTTCTGGGATCACTATTGCGACCCCGAGCAACGCACCGATCCAAAGGCGTCACCGCTGCGTGCCAGGTCGCTGGCCGACCTCCCGCCCACCATGATCGTCACCTGTGAATTCGATCCGCTGCGCGACGAGGGCGATGCGTACGCCGAGGCGTTGGCTGCGGCCGGCGTCCCGGTCGAGCACCTGCAAGCCGAGGGGCACACGCACACCTCCACTGGTGCGGTCGATGTTCTCATCACGCCAATCGCGACGCGCGAAATCATGGCCAACGCTCTGCGCGGATTCTTCGGCGCCAACGTTCCTGCCTGACGCGCGATCGCCAGCGCGGCAAACATCGACGTGTTCGCCTTGGGCGACGCAGCAGCCCGGAAAGCCACGATGGCTGGCGCCGCTCTGGCAACTTGGCGTAGAGCGCTGCAGGGGATC
>JBLIKS010000189.1:0-5728 GCA_047635555.1 Candidatus Azotimanducaceae bacterium | reverse complement strand
TAGGTACGTCATCAGAATCTCTTCAATGACACGCGGGTTTTGGCCGCCCTGGATCGACAAAACACCTTCCATCACCATCTCGCGACCCGCAACTTCCTGCGCTGACATTCGCTTCATCTTGTTGGCCAGCGGCAACATCACCCCATTGGCCAAAAAGACTCCCCAGAACGTCGCGACGAATGCCGCCGAGATGCCCGTACCAAGCAACTCTGGCTGGTCGAGGTGGCTGAGCGTGGCGATCAAACCCATCACCGCACCAATGATTCCGAACGTCGGTGCGAAGATGCCGTAGGCCATACACCAGTCGGCGCCGACCTTATGGCGAGCCTTCATTGTGCGGATGTCGGTGCGCATCACGTCCGCCACCGTCTCTGGATCGTTCCCGTCGATTGCAAGTTGCAAGGCCTTCTTCATGAACAGATCATCGAGTTGGGCAACGTCGGATTCCAACGAAAGGATCCCGTCGTGGCGTGCACGGGTTGCGTAGTCGACGAGGCGTTCAAGGCTCACCGCTGGCGATGGCAGCGGCTTGGGCAGAACCGCCCGCATGATCGCCTTCGCCACCCCGGTCGTTGCCTTCATCTCGAAGCTCGCCATGGTTGCACCCATTGCACCGACGATCACGATGAACAGCGCCGGCACGTTCGTGATCAGCACGATCGGGCTCACGCCTTTAAACAAGCCCCCGACAACCGTTCCGAAGAGGGCCAGCAGTAGCCCAATCAGGGTTGCCTTCATCGTTGCGTACCGTCGACATTGGTCGACGACGAACCGTTCTGTTCGCCCGTACCTAATTCGAGTTCAGCCCGTGGCCGACCAGACGGCACCGACGCGCGAGGATCCTGCATTTGGAATCCGGCCGCACTCACGCTGGCGCGGAAGAACACGATGCGTTCGATGATTTCAGCAGCCGATTCGGACACGACGTATTCGTTGCCGTTCGTCAGGCGCACAACGGTGTCGACGTGACTGTCGATGCGTTCGAACAGGTCGGGGTTCAACAGGAACGTTTCGCGTTGACCGAGGCGTGTGAGGTGGATCACGGGTTCTCTCGTGTTCGTCGAGGGGTTGGCAGAATGTGTTCCAAGTAGACGGTCCGGTGCCGGGCGAAATGTGCCAGGTGGTGCAATCGACGGTGAACCTCCCTGCGGTATTCCACGATCGCCGGACGGTCCAGAGATGTGACCGAACATGAAGAGCTCTCTCGACGTCTCTGGCTACTCCGAGAACAGCTGGAACAACTCGTTTGCGCGCTCGACATTCAACAACTCGTCCTGAGCAACAATCGCCTTCGCTGGCTACGGATCGTGTCCGAAAACGTTGAGCGTCTCGTTAACGAGATCCGCAGCTCCGAGGCAGAACGCGTTGCCTTGTCGCGCAGTGTCGCGAGATCATTCGGCCTCGCCGACGACGCAACACTGCTGGAACTCGCGCAGGCCACCGCCGAACCGAACGCTGCAATCTGGCGGCGCCATCGCGTGCACCTCATCTCGTTGCACGCCGAGATCGATTCGATTGCGTCGTCCAATCGTGAACTCGGCTCCCAATGGGCCGCAGCGACAAACGATGCGCTCGTTTCGCTCGGCGGCGACGCTGCGGACACGTACGACCCGAGCGGCGGACCAGACCCACTCACCCCCGCATCGCGCCGATTCGACAGGACTGCCTGACATGCCAAACATTTCGGGGCTGTACACCGCCTTGTCGGGGATGAACGCCCAACGACGCGTTCTCGACGTCACGGCACACAACGTCGCCAACCAAGCCACCGAGGGATACCACCGCCAGCGCGTCGATCTTCGAGCCGTCGGCGTCAGCGACGTCGCAACGGTGTTCGCCGGCCGGGACATCCGGGTCGGCGGAGTTGATGCAACGGCTGTCACCCGGATGATCGACAACCTCGCGGAGGATCGGGCGCTCCGTCAAACCGCAACGTACGGCGGAACACAAACGATGCGGGCAAATCTCGATCGGATCGAGATGACGTTTCCCGAACCATCGGAGAACGGCATTGCCGCACAACTCGACGAGTTGTGGGCCAGCTGGTCGGATGTGTCGTCCGATCCCGATAATCCGGTGGTCCGTTCGCAACTTCTGGACCGAGCCCGCGGCGTGATAGAGGCGCTCGGACGTGCGTCGGCCGATCTCGACGCCGTCAGCGACAGCTCGGCCCGCCAGGTGCCCAGCATGGCCAACGAGGTCAACAATCTTGCAGACCGGATCGCAAAACTCAATCAGGCCATCGTCGGCAGTGGCGACAACGCCAACGGCCTACTCGACCAACGCGACCTCCTCGTCAAGGAGCTCGCCGGCCTCACTGGCGCAGTCTCTCGACCAGCCGCCAACGGAGCAGTCGATGTCACGATCAACGGCCGGGCCATCGTCAGTGGGCCACGAGCCGAACCTGTCAACGGCTCGACAGGTACGTTCATCTGGGTTACCGACGGGGCAACCGTTTCGGCGCCCCCGAGCCGGATGGCTGCGTTGGCCAAAACAATCAACGACGTGGTGCCGCGTTATCGAGCAGCGCTCGACGATGTGGCCGCCACGCTCGTCACACAGGTGAATGCACTTCACACAACCGGTTACGACCTGTCCGGCGCGACCGGTCTCAACTTCTTCGATCCCGCCAAACTCACCGCGCAGTCGATCTCGTTGTCCAGCGACGTCGACGGCCAGCCCGAAAAGGTCGCAGCAGGAGCCCCAGCCTTTCCGGGGCCAGTCGCTCCTGGCTTGTTCGACGGTGACCTGGCCCGCCAACTCGCAACGCTGGCCGATGGCGCCGGTGGCCCTGGCATGAAGTACCAGTCGATGGTCGCCGCGCTCGGCTCCGAAGCTCGGACCGCAACGCAGCGCGACGTAGTCCAAAGCGAGATGACACTTGCCGCCAACATCCGGGCCGATTCGGTAGGCGGCGTGAGCATCGACGAGGAAATGGCGAATCTGATGTCTGCGCAACGTGCCTACGCGGCGTCAGCTCGGGTGCTCACATCCGTCGACGAAATGCTCGGCGTACTGATGCGCACGGGTGCAGGGCGATGAACGACATGATCCAGAGAGAAAGCGACTAGGTAATGCGAATCACAAACTCGATGGTCCTGCAGTCAACACTGCACAACCTCAACTCGTCATTGTCGCGGCTGCAACACAGCCAACAAGACATGTCGACCGGCAGATCCCTTCGAAAAATGTCCGACGACCCGCCCCGTGGGATCTCGGCAATGACAACACGCAACGAGTTGCGGCGTTCCGAACAACGTTCGCGCACCGCCGACAACACACAGTCAGTACTGGCGGTTGCCGACAACGCCCTCGTGTCGAGCCTCGACATTCTGGCGCGAGCCAAAGAGCTGACAGTTCGAGCGTCGAATACCGGGTCGTTGAATGCAACAGCCCGCGACGCCATCGGAAGTGAACTCTTGAGCATCCGCAAAGAATTGATCGCCGTGGCCAACACAAAACATCTCAACCGACCTATCTTCAACGGGACGGCCGCGGGGGCCGCCTACGACACCGATTCGGGCGCATATCTCGGCAATGCCGCAATCGTCGTTCGCGATGTCGGGCCCAATACAACGGTCACAGCCAACATGACCGGCGAGCAGATCTTCGGCGCTCAAGCTGGCTCGAGCGGTGACTTGTTCGCTGTGCTGGATCGACTGACGACGGCCGTTGCTTCGGGCGACAGCGCCGCCATTGCAATCGAGCACACGAATCTCGATGCCGCAACCACCCGCGTGGGGTCCGCTGCAGCCGAAATAGGTACCCGTGCCGCCCGTCTCGACAGCATCAGATCCCGATCAGCCGCAGACGAGTTGGGGCTGCGCGACAGGTTGTCGGGGCTCGAAGACATCGACCTGGCAGAGGCGATCATCGCCACGCAGACCCACGAAAACGCCTACACCGCAGCGCTGCAAGCAGCCGCACGGGTCATCCCGCCGTCTTTGGTCGATTACTTGCGCTGAATCGCTCGCTTCGTCGGCCGCCCATAACGATCGACGGCAGTGTTCAGGGTGTCAGGCTGGACGCCCTTGAGCAAGAATCCCGTTCACGATCCCGGACAACACCCAGATAAACAGCCCTGCGACGCCCGCATCGATGAGCGCCCCGTCGGAGCCGTAGCCGGTCATCGCCGCCGCCCAAAGTTGACGGCCTGCGACAAAGAACACAAACAGCACCGTCAAAGCCATGCGATACGGGGCGATTGGACCCCTTCGGTTCGGTCGTTTGACAATAATCCTGAACTCGGGAGCGTCTTTTTTGACAATGGACTCAGGCATTGCGGCCATCAACATTCGCCGTCAACTTAAAGGCCATGCCGTCAGGCATGGTCACCGCCACGCTGACACGCGTGAGGTGTTCGAAGCATCTCTCGGTGGCCATCAAGATGTCAGCGACTCGTGAGGCCATTGAGTCTGCCGGCACCAGCGCAGCGACAGCCCCATCGGCGCCTGCGACGGGAACAGCAACACCCACTTGACGCAAAAGTTCGTCGAGATCGTCCGGGTCAGGCGTTGCTGGCACCACCGGCACCGTTTGGCTTGTCGTGGGGGCATCGTTCCCCAGATCTTGGCCAACCTCGCGTTCGGCATCCTGCATGTGAGTTCGCGCGGCGTGTTCCCCGGTCAGCTCACCGTTCGACACCGCCTGCTCAAGAGGGGCCGGCAGCACGATGGGTTTGAGTCCCTGGATCGCATTGGCTTCTGCAGCCGCGTCGGCTTCCGCAGCCGCGTTGGCTTCCGCAGCCGCGTTGGCTTCCGCAGCCGCGTTGGCTTCTGCAGCCGCGTCGGCTTCCGCAGCGATCCGTCGGCGTTGCACATCGGCAGCATGCTCGATGGATTGCGTGTGCCGCCCGGCCTCCAGCTGATTGAGCTGCTCTGCAGCGTTAATCTGTTCCGTACGCCGCTCTAACTCTTCAGCTGCCGACGCCAACAATGGACCGTCGATCGGGCTGTCCTGCCAATTTTCATCCGGCGAGCTGCCGGGAAGGACGCAAACCACACCAGCGCTTTCGACCGCCAGATGTTCGGCGAAAGAACCGAGGCCGCGCGCCGATGACCGCGTCGGCAAGTACTCGCTGGCGGCCTTCGCGCTCTCTGGGCGACCGGAAACATCACCGAGATCGTCGGGCTCGGTGACCACCGAAATTTCGACGCCGAGATCCGTAGCGAAGAATCCACCCAAGCCGCCCCGTCGAATGCGGTTTGCCTCGATCACGCGTAATTTTTGGCCGAGTTCATGAGCGGCCGCAGTCAGAGCTTCATCGTAGGTCGATCCCCGAAATCTTCGGGCTGGACCCTCATGGTCGGATGAGGCACCAGGCGCCTCGACGCCCTCGATCAGTTCAGGAAACGGATGCAAATCGGTCATTATTGTTGTCCTCTCGTTCGGTGAAATTCGGGGTCTGACTGTTGATATTGGCGATCATCTCGACCTGGAGGTGCTCGCCGATTTCGTGGTACGAAATGACGTTCACTCCTGGCGCTGCCTGACGCACAAGTCGCCCGAGAGCAGGACGCAACGCAGGCGCACATGCCAACACTGCGGGGAGACCACGACCGGCTGCCAGTGTCATCACCCGGTCAAGTTCATCGACAAGGTGA
Source organism: Candidatus Azotimanducaceae bacterium (assembly GCA_047635555.1). Classification (GTDB taxonomy): domain Bacteria; phylum Actinomycetota; class Acidimicrobiia; order Acidimicrobiales; family Ilumatobacteraceae; genus Ilumatobacter_A. Next base: position 125 of record JBLIKS010000189.1, on the reverse strand, counting down.
GCGTGGACCTCCGGGCCGAGTTGGAGGACGGCACCCGCTTCGCTGATTTCGAATCCGGCTGCAAGCTGCGACTCAACCGCCGGTGAAATCGTGATGACCGGCAAAACACCTTTTGAGGAGTACGC
>JBLIKS010000188.1:0-5826 GCA_047635555.1 Candidatus Azotimanducaceae bacterium | reverse complement strand
CCGATCACCTGTTCGACTCCGTCGTGGCCACATCCGGAGCGGACCTCTTGCCGCCGGCGACACTCGACGGCTCCCTGAAGACCGCGCAACAGCGCATCGTCGACGTCTTCGTACGCGTACTATCGAGTACGGGCCTCGAGGGCGACAACGCCGTGCAAGCAGCCCGCACGGTCCGGTCAGCCATCCACGGGTTCGTCGCACTGGAGTCCATCGACGCGTTCACCTCGCCAGTTGACCCTTCAACCAGCTTCGAGCACCTGGTTGATTTCCTGGTCACAGGGCTCGCTGCAGCCTGACGCCGGGCTGATTTGCCGGATTGCCCTGCCGGTTGGCGCTTTCCGTTCAAACGAACATGATTCGCTTATCATGGTTTTTACGCAGCACGCTGGCTCCGCTCAGTTGCTGTCCGGCCGCCCTTCGTTCACGTGGTCGACGTTCGGGACCTCAGCACGCCACACATCTCGCTCGATCGTCCGCCAAAGTCCGACCGGCCGTGCGAAACTCACCTCATGGACACAGTCGGTTGGCGAGAATGGGTTGCCCTTCCTGAATGGGGTATCGAGGCGGTTAAGGCCAAAATCGATACCGGCGCTCGCACATCGGCAATTCACGCCGACGACATCGAACTCTTTGAGCGCGAGGGTGTCTCATGGGTGCGATTCCTCGTCCGACCATGGCAACGTTCCGACGCGGACGCCGCGCTGGTTGAGGCACCGCGCATTGACCACCGCACCGTCACCAGCTCGTCGGGAACACGCACCGACCGGCCCGTCGTGCTCGCACCGATCGTGCTACGCGGCCGAGCAATCAACGCCGAGATCACTCTCACAAGCCGCGACGAAATGGGCTTCCGCATGCTGATTGGCCGCGAGGCGCTTACCCAAGGCTTCACCGTCGATTCAACCGCCTCGTATCTCGGCGGTCGGCCCAAGAAAGACGTCCGCCAGAAAAACCGAGGTCGCGCATGACCCCACGCGAGTCGTTCAAGATCGGCGACCTCGAGGTCGCTCCCGGCGCAGAGGCAATGGGTGATCTGCCCCTCGCCAGGCTCGTTACCGGCAACACCATTTCAATGCCGCTACGCGTCGTCCACGGCCGAGATGAAGGGCCAACCGTCTGGCTGAGCGCTGCGGTACACGGCGATGAGATCGCCGGCGTCGAGATCATTCGGCGCGTCCTCGATGAGGTCACTGCACTCACACTGGCGGGCACCATCATCGCCGTGCCGATTGTCAACGTGCACGGCTTTTTGAACGGCGACCGCTACTTCCCCGACCGACGCGATCTCAATCGATCCTTTCCCGGGTCGGCAAATGGGTCGCTCGCCGGGCGCGTCGCGCATCTGTTCATGAACCAGATCGTCGACCGCTGCGATGTCGGCATCGACCTGCACACAGGCTCGGACCACAGGATCAACCTGCCACAGATTCGTGCCGACCTCGACGATCCGTTCACCCGCGAGCTGGCGGTCGCGTTCGGGGCGCCGCTGATGCTGCACGCCAAGCTGCGCGACGGCTCGATGCGCGCCGCTGCAACAAGTCGTGGCGCCACCGTGCTGCTCTACGAAGGCGGCGAGGCCTGGCGTTTCAACCAGAAAGCAGTTGAAGCCGGAACGCGTGGTGTCCTGCGAGTGCTTGAGCGACTCAGCATGACCGGCGACGGCGAACCGCTCGACGAGCCCGACGTGCCGGAGAGCCGATCGAGTTCGTGGGTCCGCGCCCGCCGGACCGGGCTCGTCCAGTTGCACGCCAAGCTCGGTGAATACGTCGAAAAGGGCTCACCCCTGGTCACCATTCACGATTCAGTCGGCCGCCGACTGGGCTCGACCAAGGCGCCGACGAGCGGCATCGTGATCGGCCATACACAACAACCGCTCGTCAACCAGGGCGACGCGATTGTGCACATTGCTCGTCTCGATTCTGAACCGGATACCGTCGAACCACACAGCAAGGATTTCACATGAAGCTCGCAATTCTCTCGCGTTCGCCAGGCGCCTACAGCACCGCCCGGCTCAAGTCAGCGGCATTGGAGCGGGGCCATGAGTGCAGGGTGCTGAACACCTTGCGATTCGCGATCGACCTTTCGGGCGACGAGCCAGACATGCAGTTCCGTGGCAAGCAATTATCAGACTACGACGCGGTCCTCCCACGCATCGGTGCATCGGTCACCTACTTTGGCACCGCCGTCGTTCGTCAGTTCGAGCAGATGGACGTCTACACGCCGAATACGGCGAACGGCATCGCCAACTCGCGTGACAAGTTGCGGGCCACACAGATCCTGAGCCGCCACGAAATCGGCATGCCGGCCACAACGTTCGTCCGCGACAAGGCCGATGTGCTCTCGGCAATCGACCTCGTCGGTGGCGCGCCGGTCGTGATCAAGTTGCTCGAAGGCACCCAGGGCATTGGCGTGATCCTGGCGCCTGACAAAAAGGTCGCGGAGGCGATCATCGAGACGTTGCAGTCAACGAAACAGAACGTGCTGATCCAGCAGTTCATCGCGGAGAGCAAAGGCCGCGATATCCGCGCCCTCGTCGTCGGCGACCGGGTGGTCGGAGCAATGCGTCGCACAGCGCAAGGCGATGAGTTCCGCTCCAACGTCCACCGCGGTGGATCTGTCGAAGCCGTCGAACTCGACGCTGAGTACGAGCGCACCGCCGTTCGCGCTGCGCAGATCATGGGCCTCCGGGTCGCTGGTGTCGACATGCTCGAAGGCAACGACGGGCCACTCGTCATGGAAGTGAACTCGTCGCCCGGCCTCGAAGGCATCGAGCGGGCAACTGGGCTCGACATCGCCGGTGCAATCATCGATCACATCGACAACCAAGTTGCGTTCCCCGAACTCGATGTGCGCCAGCGACTCACCGTCAGTACCGGCTACGGCGTTGCCGAACTACACATCCCAGAAGGTTCCAAATTCGTCGGACAGACCATTGACGAATCCGGCTTGCGTGAACTTGACATCACGATCCTGACCCTGCATCGCGATCGCAGTGTCATTCCGAACCCGAAGACAACCCGCGCGCTCCAAGCCGATGACCGCCTGACGTGTTTCGGCAAGCTCGAAGAAATGCGCGGGATGATCCCGACGCGCCGCAAGCGTCGGGCCAGGGTCCGCAAGCTTCCCAAGGAAGTACTCGACGCCAACTTCGAAGCCTGACGCGACGTATCACTCGCCCTGTGCTGTGGCCTGGCTGTACCCGTAGGAGATCGTTGGATACTTCGGCGGGTTGCCAGGCCCCTGGCAGGTCGCCAGGCACTCCATCGGGTAGTCGGATGCTGCGTTGGAGAAAAATGGAATCGAGTACCGCGACTCGGCAACTTGCGCGAGTACATCGCCGTGCGTGCAGCTCGCACCAAACGTCACGGTGCTGCAAAGCTCTCAAGATGACACATGGCCTCGACACCGGAACGACCGACCTCCTCGCCGACGTCGACGGACACGTCGGGGTTATCACCTTCAACCGACCCGACCGACGCAATGCGTTGAGCGACGCGATGTACGCCGGGTTCGCCAAGGTGCTGCCGGTGCTCGCTGCCGACGACGACGTGCGTGTCGTGATGATCACCGGCAACGGCGGTGCGTTCTGTGCTGGTGGCGACGTGAAGGGAATGCACGAGAGCCACCAACCCGGAGCCACTCCGCGCCGTGGTGCCACAATCCAAAGCTCGACGGATCATCTGCGCACGATTCAGAAGCAGGTCTCGCTCGCGATCCACCGTTTCCCCAAGCCGGTCATTGCCGCCCTGCCCGGCGCGGCCGCGGGTGCCGGAATGTCGATCGCACTTGCTTGCGACATCCGCCTCGCTGCTGAGCGAGCAATCATCGTGCCGGCGTTCGCCAACGTCGGTGCGTCGGGCGACTTCGGTGGCAGCTGGTTCCTCACCCAGCTCGTCGGCACGGCCAAGGCAAAAGAGCTCTACTTCACCTCGCCCCGACTCTCGGCAGCCGAGGCTCGCGATCTTGGGATCGTCAACCAAGTGCTGGCCGACGAGGGCTTCGACGAGGCCGCACTGGCGTGGTGCCGCAGCCTCGCCGACCGTGCGCCGATCGCGATGCGCTACATGAAGGAGAACCTGAATCGGGCCGTGACGAGCGACGTCGAGACTGCACTCGATGCAGAAGCGGCAAACATGGTCTTGTCGATGGGCACGTCCGACCATCGCGAAGCCGCTGCCGCATTCGTCGAGAAACGCACGCCGAACTTCACGGGCGAGTAGACACTCGTGCGATGACGATCGCAATCACCGATCCGGCTGACGCTCGCGTCGACGACTATCGGGAACTGAACAACCAGGCTGCCCGCACCGCAATGGAGGGCGACGAGTTCTTCATGGCCGAGGGCTACCTGGCGATCGATCGGCTGATCGACTCCGGACACCGCTTGCGATCCGTGCTGCTCGGAACAAGCCGCGTCGAACGCTTCGCGCCGTACCTCGAACACCCGGCGTTGACTGACGTTCCCGTATTTGTCGCCGACCGAGCGGTCATGCAGGGAATCGTCGGGTACAACCTGCACCGTGGCGTGCTGGCATCCGCGTTCCGTAAACCGATGCCGAGCGTGGCCGAACTTGCGGCAACAGCAACACGGATCGTCGTCCTTGAGGCCTTAAACGACAACGAGAATGTTGGCGCGATCTCGCGTGCGGCGCGAGCTTTCGGCATCGATGGCATGGTGATCAGCCCGACATGCACCGACCCCTATTACCGACGCACCGTGCGCGTCAGCATGGGCGAGGTGCTGCACATGCCGATCGCACGGGCCAACGCCGACAACTGGCCGGGGGCACTCGACACCTTGCACGAGGCCGGCTTCGAGACCTGGGCAATGACACCTGCCAATGATGCCGTCGATCTGTGGGCAACCGCCGTGCCCAAGCGCCTGGCAATCGTCCTGGGTGCCGAAGGCCCAGGCTTGGAGCGGTCGACTATGCAACGCACAACCCGCCGCGTGCGCATTCCGATCTCGCCAGACGTCGACAGCCTTAATGTTGGTCATGCTGCGGCGATCACGTTCGCAGCAATCAGCCGGAACGCTCCGGCTGGCTGACGGCTGGCAGGATGCACGTGTGCTGACGACGCTGACCGACCATCCCGAGGCCACCGATCCGGAGCCGTTTGCTGGGCCCGATCACCCCATTCGCAAGATCACGCGGATTATGGCCTTTGGCGGGACTTGGACCGACGACAACAAAACCAACATGGGCAGCTTGTTCGACGGCATGGCTGCTGAGTGGTCAGAACGCCATGTCGATCCAACCAAGCGCGCTCCGGTCGAAGATGCATTGGAGCGCGGCGGCGTGCCGCTCGACGGCGACTGGCTCGAGTTGGGATCGGGAACTGGCGCCGGTGCTCGGGTGCTCAGTGAGCGCGTCGGGTCGCTGGTCTGTAGCGACCTGTCGATGGGGATGCTGTCGCACGCGCCGGGCGAGTTGGCGCCGCGCGCTCAGGCCGACGCATCAGCGTTGCCGTTCGTCGACGATGCCGTCAACGCCATTTTGATGATCAACATGATCCTCTTCCCCGCCGAGGTCGACCGTGTGTTGCGGCCAGGCGGCACGATCGTGTGGGTCAACACGCTGGGCGACCAGACACCGATCCACCTGCCCGCCGCCGACGTCCTTGAAGCCCTCCCAGGCGAGTGGGCCGGCGTGACCGCCCGCGCTGGCACCGGCTTCTGGCTTGCGGCACGCCGGGGCTTGCGATGACCGAATCACCGGAGCGCCACTTCTGGACGCTGATCGAACCGATCCACGCAATCACCTACTTTGCACCCGAGTGCCAAGCGGTGTTTGAAACAGCCGGCTTGAAAGGCTTCTGGCGGGG
>JBLIKS010000187.1:0-5869 GCA_047635555.1 Candidatus Azotimanducaceae bacterium | reverse complement strand
CATCTCGGCCAACAATCTGTTCGAGCGGATCACCGCCGAAGAGATCTGGGCCTGCACCACCTGCAAGGCGTGCGACGAAATCTGCCCAGTCGGCATCGAAATCACCGACAAGATCTTCGACATGCGTCGCTACCTGTCGCTAATGGAGTCGAACTTCCCCCCTGAACTCGGCAACGCTTACCGCGCGATGGAAAACCAGTTCAACCCGTGGGGCCTCAACCAGGGAGAACGCGGCGACTGGGCCGACGGTATGGACGGCGTCACGATCGTCGATCCGGGCCAAGCGCTCCAGCACGAGTATCTCTACTGGGTCGGCTGTGCCGGTTCCTTTGACGACAAGAACAAGAAGGTCACGCAGGCAATGGCGCAACTGCTGCGCCGTGCCGGCATCGACGTCGCCATCCTTGGACCGTCCGAAATGTGCACCGGCGATTCTGCCCGCCGGTCTGGCAACGAGTACCTGTTCCAGATGCTCGCTCAACCAAACGTCGAGATGCTCAACGAGATGGGCGTCAAGAAGATCATCGCTCAGTGCCCGCACTGCCTCAACACGTTGAAGAACGAGTACCCGCAGCTCGGTGGCAACTACGAAGTAATTCACCACACGCAGCTGCTCGAGCAGCTCATCGACTCGGGCCAGCTTGACGTTTCTCAGGCCACCCTCGAAGAGCGCATCACGTACCACGACTCCTGCTACCTCGGTCGCCACAACGACGTCTACGTCGCACCGCGCAAGGTTGTCGGCGCCATCAAGGGCATCGAAGTCGTCGAGATGTCGCTCAACGGCACCAAAGGCATGTGTTGTGGCGCCGGTGGCGCCCGCATGTGGATGGAGGAGAACACCGGCACCAAAGTCAATGACGAGCGTGCTGCGCAGGCAATCTCCACCGGCGCCACCCGTGTCGCCACGGCCTGCCCGTTCTGCTACATCATGCTCGACGATGGAGTGAAGGGTGCTGGCAAGGAAGAGCACGAGGTCAAGGTCGCCGACATCTCGATCCACCTCCTCGAAGCCATCGAAGCCGGTGAAGCCAAGTTCCACCAGGGCAACGCGCCACTCGTCGAAGCCGAACTGGCAGCCGCCAAGCTCGACAACGGCACACCGACTCCCGCCTGAGACGAGCGTCATCGACGGTTCGCGTTGCTGGTCCGTATCGTTGCTTCATTCTTCGAGGAGCAATGTGATGAGTACAGACGACACCGGCAGCTGGTCGCGACCAAACCCCACCGAGCGAACAGATCCCGACTTTGTCGATATCACGCGTCTCGCGCCAGCATCAAACGAGGCTGATCAGCCCGCTGATGATGCCCCCAGCGATGAGGCGGAAGGCAGCCTGCTCGACGAGATCAGCGACGACGAGATCAGCGACGACGACCTTGTGGCTATCGACGTGGACGATGTCGACGCAGATGACGTCGACGACGATGACATCGACGCAATCATGGCCGGCTTCGAACGCTCGAATGCTGCCGACAGTTCTGCCGATCAGACCGCCGCCGAAGTCACCGAAGTCGACGAAGTCGCCGACTCGTCAGATGCCGCAGCCGCCGAGACCGCAGCCGCCGAGACCGTGGAAGCCGAGCCTGAGCCAGCCGCCGAGGCAGAGCCTGCAGCCGAACCCGAACCCGAACCAGCTGTCAGGGGATTCGCCGCACTCGGTCTGCGCCAGGAACTCGTCGACACGCTCAACGAACTTGGTTACGAAGAACCCACACCAATTCAGCGCGAAACCATCCCGCTGCTGTTGACCGGCCGCGACATGCTTGGCCAGGCCGCAACCGGCACGGGCAAGACCGCTGCCTTCGCACTCCCGGCCCTCAACGCCATCGAGCCCGGCTTCCCAGACGCACCTTCGGTCCTGGTACTCACGCCAACCCGCGAGCTGGCCGTGCAGGTCAGTGAAGCAATCGTGAAGTACGGCAAGAAGCTCGGCGCCAAGGTGGTACCGGTATTCGGTGGCCAACCGATCGGTCGCCAGCTGGGCGCCCTCGATCGTGGTGCGCACGTCGTCGTGGCCACTCCGGGCCGAGCAATCGATCACATCGGTCGCGGCTCGCTACGGCTCGACAAGATCAAGACCGTCATCCTTGATGAGGCCGACGAGATGCTCGACATGGGCTTCACCGACGACATCGAATCAATTCTCGAGAGCACACCGGCCGACCGCCAGACGGTGATGTTCTCTGCCACGATGCCGCCGCGGATCCACTCGATTGCGAAGCGCCACCAACGCAACCCTGAGAAGATCAAAATTGGCAAGGCAGAAACGCAAGAGAGCCAAAAGCTCATCCGCCAGAAGGTCTACTTCGTCAAGCGCAACGACAAGCCATATGCGCTCGGTCGCATCCTCGACATCGAAACACCTGACGCTGCCATCGTGTTCTGCCGTACCCGCATGGACGTCGACGAGCTGACCGCCACCATGGGCCTGCGCGGCTACCGTGCCGAAGCACTCCACGGCGGCATGGACCAGTCGCAGCGCGACCGCGTCATGGCGCGCCTGCGTGATGGCACAGCAGAATTGCTCGTCGCAACCGACGTGGCAGCTCGCGGCCTCGACATCGACACACTCACCCACGTCGTCAACTACGACGTCCCGGCCGCTGCGGAAAGCTATGTCCACCGCATTGGCCGTGTTGGCCGCGCAGGCCGAGAAGGCACCGCAATCACGCTGGCCGACCCGCGAGACCGTCGTCAGCTCGGCAACATCGAGCGCCTCATGAAGACGACCATCGAGGTCGGCACGGTTCCAAGTGTCGCCGACCTCCGTGCACGTCAGGTCGAGGTCACCGTCACCCAAATCCGTGAGGCCCTGACGGCCACCGACCTCGAAGACTTCAACAAGGTCCTGCACTCCCTGGCTGGCGAAGATAGCGACCGCAACATCGCGCTCGCCGCCATCAAACTCGTCCATGAAGCCCGTGGCGCCGTCATGGACGAGCGCGAGATCCCCGACGCTTCGGTGCGCAACGAGCGCAGCGGCGACTACAAGGACAAGCGTTCCGACGGCAAGGCTCGCCATCGTGACGACCGCGAATGGGACGACAAGGGCAAGGGCAAGAAGAAGTTCGACCGTGACGACCGGCAGGGCAAGAAGCGCGACTTCGACAACTCCGACACGGGCTTTATCTTCATCAGCCTTGGGCGTAAGAGCGGTGTCCGCCCGGGTGACCTCGTTGGCGCTATCGCAAACGAATCAGGCCTCACTGGCCGCCAGATCGGGCCAATCCGTATCTCTGAACAGCACTCAGTTGTCGGTGTGCCCTCGGAAGATGTCGATCGCGTCATCGCGGCGATGGATCGTGCAACGATGCGCGGCAAGCCGGTCAAGGCTCGTCGTTACACAGACTGATTTCTGAGCGGACGCGTGGTGCTTGGCACCACGTCGTCCGCGCTCGATCGTCAGGTGAAGTTCTCGAAGTACCGGCTCGGTGTCGGGCCAGCCTGGCCCTGATACTTGCTGCCCTTGGCGCCCTGGCCATACGGCAGGTCGGCTGGCGATGTCATCTCCATAAAGCTGATTTGACCGATCTTCATGCCCGGGTAGAGCGTGATCGGCAGGCTCGCAACGTTGGCGAGTTCAAGCGTGATGTGGCCGTCGAAGCCCGCGTCGATGAAGCCAGCCGTCGAGTGGATCAGCAGCCCGAGACGCCCGAGGCTTGACTTGCCTTCGACGCGCCCGACCAGGTCGTTCGGGACGGCAATGCGTTCGAGGGTCGAACCGAGGACGAATTCGCCGGGGTGCAGCATGAACGGTTCGTCGCCAATGCCGTCCTCGTCGCAGGGCATCTCGATCAACTCGGTGAGCCCCGTCATGTCCTGCTTGACGTCGATGACGCCAGCGCTGTGGTTGCGAAACACACGAAACAAGTTCGAGATCCGGACGTCGACCGACGACGGCTGAATCAGCGAATCGTCGAGCGGGTCGATAACGATGCGGCCAGCGTCGAGCTGTTCGCGGAGGCTGCGGTCGGACAGGATCACGGGCACACGATACCCAACCGGCGCGCGGCGACCGCACGGGCTACATTCCGCCTCATGTACAACCCGCCGGCGAACCGCGTCGACGACGTCGCGATGATCCACGAACTCATCGACCAGGCCCGCTTCGCGCACGTCATCTCGCACACAGGCGACACCTTCACGTCGTCTGGTCTGCCACTGCTCCTCGACCGATCGGCGGGCGAGCTCGGTGTGCTCCGTGGGCACTTCGCCCGGGCAAACGACCAGTGGAAGGCGCTCGCCGGTGCCTCGGTGCTTGCGCTCTTCCCGCTCACTGACGGGTACGTCACGCCATCGCGTTACCCGTCGAAGGCTGAACATCACCGAGTGGTTCCGACCTGGAACTACGAGGTCGTCCATGCCCACGGCACGGTTCGTATTCATGACGACCCGGAATGGGTGCGCCAGCTCGTGTCAAACCTGACCGACCATCACGAAGCCGCCCGCCACGACCTCGACGTTGCACCGCGCTGGGCAGTTACCGACGCGCCGCCGGACTTCATCGACAAGCAGCTCCGTGGCATCGTCGGCATCGAAATCGAGATCACGCGGCTGGATGGCAAGCGCAAGCTCAGCCAGAACCGGTCAGATGCCGACCGGCTCGAAGTGATTGTCGGCCACGCCGCCTCGCCGGCCGAACGCGACCGTGCGTTGGCAGAGGCGATGCGCGAGGTGCTCTAGACGAGGGCGCTGACGGCCGAGCCCATCAGGTCGATGAAGTTGTCGGCATAGAACCGGTCGCGGATGTCGTCGGAGCGGTCGCCAAGGCTGCGCTCGAATCGTTCGAACGGCCGACGGCCGCCTTCGACGTGCGGGTAGTCGGTGTTGAAGAGCAGGATGTCTGGGCCGACTTGATCGGTGACCCATCCGACGTCTTCGGTCGGGTATGGCGTCACCCTGACTTGGCGCTGCACGTACTCCCCCGGTGTGATCGACAGGTCGCGCAGCCGTTCTTCGTGGCGGCCAAAGGCGTCCATTGCGGACTCCATCTGTTTCAGCCAACTCGGGAGCCATGTACAGCCTTGTTCGATGACGCCGACGCGGAGGTTGGGGTGGCGCTCCAGCACACCATCGAAGATCATCGTGGCGAGGGTCTGCATCGGTGGGAACGGGATGGCCATGTAGTCGACCGAGCGGAAGTTTTCTTCGCCGCCATGGAAGTCGGGCGGGATCGGCAGGCCGTTGTTGAAGTAGCTCGGGTCAATCAGTGCGCCCGTACCACCGACGTGGAAGACGACGGGAATGCCGGCTTCTTCAGCTTGGCGCCACACGCGGTCGAGTGATCGGTGCGACGGCGAATGGCCGGCCGGGCAGCCGGACGCAACGAGGAGTGCAGCGGCGCCCATCTCGATGGACTCGGTAGCCATTGCCTCAGCGCGGTCGAAGTCGGCGAGCGGGACGTAACACGTAGCGAGTAAGCGCTCGTCGACCGAGCAGAACTCGGTCATCCCCCGGTTGTGGGCGCGCGCTGCGCCGTAGGCGAGGTCAAGGTCGACCGGCTGGCCATTGATCGGGTGTTCCCACTCAAAGAGCCGGGAGTTGTGGAACGTGTTGAACAGCAACTGGCTGTCGACGCCGATGTAGTCGAGGACGCGCGGACGATCTTCGGCAATGAACGAACCAGTGGCGGCGAAGTTCTTCCGGTTCATCACCTCGGTGGCCTCGTCTGCGAGGAACTCCTCGCTGCGGTGCCGTTCGGCGAGCCGCTGGAAGACTGCGGTGAGATCATCGGGGACAAGCGATTCGCCGGCACCCGCATCGCCGGTTTGGACCAGTTCGCTCGCGTACTGCGGGACAACGAGACGGTCGCGAATGTCGGGGTCAGCGTGATCGCGGAGCCAGTTGGGTGGTTCCATGATGTGTGCG
>JBLIKS010000186.1:0-5895 GCA_047635555.1 Candidatus Azotimanducaceae bacterium | reverse complement strand
CGCGTGTGGCCACTCGGGAACGGCCCATACCGAGCGAGCTCGACAATCGATCCAGCCGCTCGTCAACCGAGCACGGTCGGTGATCGCGTTATGGCTAAGGTTCGATGCCATGGGTACTGCAGCAGCCGAAGAGGACCCCGCAGCGCCCATTTCGGAACTCGAAGACGTCGCCTGCCTGGCGTGTGGACTCACCGACGGCGCCATGTGGGGAAGCGAAGCAGGATTCAGCGCGATGCGATGCGGAGGGTGCGGACTCGTGTATGTCACCCCGCGACCCACCACGGAAGCGCGATCGGAAGCGGCCCGGATGGGCTCGCACCAGCAGGCGGACGGAACACTGGACGTAACCGGCACCTACTCGCTTGCTCGCATGATGAGTCTGCGAGCGCGGCTGATTCGGCTGCACGGATTCCGGGAGCTCCGCACCGTTCCGCGACGATGGCTCGATCTCGGATGCGGCCATGGCGAACTGCTCGCTGCCGTTGGTCCACTGCTCGCACCGGGCTCTGAGATCGTCGGAGTGGAGCCGAACGAGGCCAAACGAATCGGTGCCTGCGAGCGCGGTCTGACGGTGTACGCCTCATTGGATGAGGTGGAAGGCTCCTTCGACACGATCTCGCTGATGAACGTGTACTCGCATCTCCCGGATCCTGTCGCCACCTTCGCTGCGCTTTCGGCCAGCCTGGTTCCGAACGGTGAACTGCTCCTGGAGACCGGCAATGGCGCCGACCTCAACAGCAGTGCGGACTACTTGGGACCGCTCGATCTACCCGATCACCTCTCGTTCGCCAGCGAGAGCCAACTGAGAGGGATGCTCGATTCGGCAGGGATGGAGATCACCGACGTGCAGCGCGCTCGACTCGATGGTCTGCTGGGGACCGCGTGGGAGTCGGTGAAGGGGCGCTGGAGTGGCGCCCGTTGGCGGATGCCGTTTCGTTCCGACTTCGTCACGCTCTATGTTCGTGCCCGCCTGCGCGAGCCCCGCTGTGGCGATTCGACCTGACCGGAGCACCTATGGTCCGACGGTCTAGGGATAGGGCGGCCTTGCGGGTGCTGCTCGCTGAAGCGGATTCGCCGGTCGAGCTGATCAGCGCTGCGCTCTTCGGCGAGGACGGTTGGGTGCTCGAGGTCGTCGACGGCGAGGAGCACCAGTTCGTCCACATCAAGAACGCAGATCTCGACGCTGCCCAGATCGCCGGCTCTGGCATCGACGACCACCGCAAGCTGACCGTGGCAGACCTCGCGGAGTTGCCCGATATCGAGGACTTCAGGCCGACCAGCTCGACACGGGCTGATGAATCCGTCGATGTCGCTGAGCACTCCGCCATGAGTGCCGCCGCTGGATCGGACCCGGATCGCGTTCGTTGGTCGATCGGCAAGCTCGCCGTTGCCCTCTCCGTTTGTCTGCTCCTCGTCGGCGGTGGGTTTGCAGCAGGCTGGTTGGTGAATGACGCGAGCACTGCGTCCGATGCTCCTGCGAGCTCAACGGCTGTTCCCCTCGCCGATCTCTTCGACGCCAGTCCCGGCGCGCTGGATGGTCGGGTGGTGCCCGGCCGCCCAGGTGCAACATGGGCCGACCCGTCCGGGTCGCTGGTCGTCGCCGATGGTGCCGTTCGGGTCGTTCCGCAAGCAGACCTGCCGGTGATCGCGATTCTCGAGCAGAGTGGAACGATCACATCGGTGCGAGCGGCATTCTCGACTGTCTCCACGACGGCCGGCCTGGTGTTTCGGTATCAGGACGCCGACAACTACTGGCAGGTGACAGCAGTGCCGAAGTTCGCAACCTGGGCGATCTCACGTATCGAACAGGGCGAGGCCACGGCGATTGGCGACGTCGGGTTCACCAGTGGATCGACGATCGACGTAATTTTCGTCGGCTCGTCGATCCAATTCTTGGTCGACGGAGTACTCGGCGAGATCATCCGTGATGACTTCCTCGCGGAGGCCGAGCTGATTGGGCTCATCGTCGGCTCGACCGGGGACGATGTGGTCGTTGACGAATTCTATGCGAACACGATCTAACTCGGATCACAACACGGATGGTGGCGGCAAACCGCTCCACGTGGTATCATTTCCCCGACGGGGAACTTGTTGTAACCCATGACACAGAATGAGGTGACGGGGAAATGAACTTCAAAAAAGCCAGCGCAATTGTCTCAATGGTCACCATGGCCGTTGCACTCATCATAGGTTCGGGAGCTTCCGCACAGTTCATCGATGATGGTCCGACTCCGGGCGACTTCACCGTCGACGGCGTGTTTGACCAGGAGAGCTACACCACCGCTCTGATCACGTTCCAGTCGGCATCGATTCTCGAACTCGGTGGCACCACTGCGTTGTCGATCAGTGGCTGCCCGAGCGGCATCACTGTGTCGGCCGAGTACGTCGGGTTCCCGGCCTCCAAGGTCGAGACCACCTCCACAGGGGGAACGAACAGCCTGACCATCGCTGCGCCCGACGGCGCTGAGCAGGGATACAACGTCATTCGCGTGACGTGTGGGTCGCTTGTTCGCGATCAGATCGTGAACCTGCAGCAGGCCGGTACCGCCGGCATCGTCCGCTCGCTCTCGATCAACGTCGCCGCTGGCTCCACGCCCCCAAGTGGAGGGTTGCCGCGGGCAGGTTCGGACGCAAGGACGGTCATGGGAATCGCCGCTGCGCTCCTCCTCCTCGGCGGTGCCGTGACGTTCGGTGCCCAGCGCCGATTCAGCTCGGCTGACTGAGGTCGCCCAGCACGTCCGGGCGCCAGCTACATTGATCCAGATCGTTGTTCATTGTGGTGTCCGCTGGAACGTCCAACGTCGAACTTCTTGGGTCATTTCTTCGGCACAAGCGCAACCCTGACGACTTCTACCGAGCGCTGAGCCGTCGAGCGACGAGCGAACTGCCCTTCGAGATCAGTGGCCAGAAGGTACTCGATCTCGGGTGCGGTCGAGGTTGGGACGCCGAGGCGCTGGCCGCGCAAGGAGCAACGGTCACTGCGCTGGATCTCGACGCTGAACTCCTTCGAACCACCCCACTCGGCGCGGCCGCACGCCTTGTCGGCGACGGTCGCCAGACCCCATTTCTCGACGAGTCATTCGACGGTGTCTACTGCTCAAATGTACTGGAGCACACGCCTGATCCCGGCGGGATCATCGATGAGGTCGCTCGTCTGGTCCGACCGGGAGGCTGGGTGTGGATGTCCTGGACGAACTGGTATTCGCCGGTTGGCGGACATGAGCTTCGGTTCCTCCACTACTTGGGCCCCAACGTCGGCGGCCGTATCCACGATCGACTCTTCGGAACACCGGAGATCAACGCGATCGGCGACGGCCTCTGGCCCACCCACATCGGCTCGACCTTGCGGCTGGTGGAGAACCATCCCACGCTCGAACTGATCGACGCGGTCCCGAGGTACTACCCCTCCCAGCGTTGGATTCTGAAGGTGCCCGGTGTCCGCGAGGTGCTCACGTGGAATTGCGCGCTGACGCTGCGACGCCGACCCGCTCAAAGCGCTGACGAGTGACCGACGCCGACATCAATCCGCCCGGCATCGTCGATGTCGCTGTCGTGTGCGCCACGTGCAATGTGGCCTCAACGATTGCAGACTTCGTCAAGCACATCAATGCCGTAATGACCGAAGCAGGCCGGACGTGGCACCTGCTCGCAGTGGACGACTCCGACGATGACACGCCGTCGGCGATCCGGCTGCTGGCAGCGGACGGCTACCCCGTCAGCGTTCTCCACCGGCGCCCGGCTGAGCGGATTGGTGGCTACTCGGGCGCGCTCGTCGAAGGCTTCGCTGTTACTTCGGGCCGGGCGATCGCGGTGGTCGATGTGGACACGAGCGCACCCGCTGCCGTTCTGGGCCGCCTGCTGGACGATGTGTTCAGCGGCGCCGATATTGCGATTGCGTCGCGCTTCGTCGCCGGAGCTCATTCGGTCGCGACCGACGGCTGGTTGCGTCAATTGGCGTCGCAGTGTGCAACGAAGATCTGCCGGGCGATGTTCCGAGAGGTGCGCAACGTCACAGATCCATCGAGCGGGTGTTTCGTCTTTCGGCAAGAAGTGACCGCTCACGTCGTCTTTCGACCTGAGCGGTTTCGAGTACTCATCGAGATTCTCGTGCGAGGTACGTGGCGTCAGTGCGTCGATGTGCCGAACGAGTTCGTCGGCCCCGCCCTCGGAAGTCGCACCGTGGGACCACTCAACGTCTCCCTGTATCTGTCTCGCCTGTTTCGTCTGTGGCTGGAGACGAGGGTCGACCCGGGCAGGTTCGCTGAGACGGATGCGGCTCGCGGCAACGCGCTGAGCGCAGATGTGCCCTGGGTCGACGCAGTCGACTCCACTCCGGCACCTGGGGTCTCGGTACTGATGGTAGCGTCAGAGGTGACGCCGACGAGCTCGGGCGTCGCGCGAACAGTGGGGCGCCTCGGGACCGAACTCGAACGCTGCGGCATCGACGTGTCGTACATGTCAGGGCAGGACTATTGGCGCCTTGGCATCGGAGAGGTCAGGTTCAGCGCGCTCGGAGTCGCGCTCCTGACGAGCCGCGAGCTGCGACAGCACGACGTCCTCATCCTGCACGGTCCGATGCCGACAGTCACCGAACTCGTGCTGGCTGCGTTCGCCGTGATTCCGAGGCGCCATCGAATCAGGCTGATCTACGTCCACCACTTCGATGTGGACTTCCGCTACCTCGGAGTGCCGAGCATCATGTTCAACTTGGTCCACCACGCCCTCGCTCGCTCGGTGGATCATCTCGTCGTGACGAGCCACTCGTACGGTGCCGTGCTCTCCCGCGGGAGCGGCGACAACGTGACCGTCATCCCATGGGCAGTCGATCAGCTCGAGCCAGCGGTGGCTTCGAGCGACTACGACGGTGAGCGACCACTGCGGGTGCTCTTCGTCGGGCAACAGCGCGGCTACAAGGGCATCTCGAACTTGATCCTCGCAGTCGCTGGCCAGCCAGAACTGGAACTCACGGTCGCCGGAAGCGGCCCGCTGCTGTGTCAACACATCGACTTGGTGGCAGAGCTCGGTGCGCGCAACGTCACCGTTCTCGGCCAGGTCGAGGAACAGACGCTGGACGAATTGTTCGCGTCGCATGACGTGATTGCGTTGCCGTCGATCTCGCGCCTCGAAGCGTTCGGCATGGTGCTTCTCGAAGGAATGCGCGCCGGATGCGTCCCTGTCGCTGCCGACCTGGCTGGTGTACGCGACGTCGTAGGCCAGCACGGGATCCTCGTCGCGCCTCGACGAATCGCATCGCTGCGAGACGCACTCGTTCGGCTCGCAGGTCAGCCCGATGAGGTGCGGGAGCGGTCAGCAGCTGCCGTCGAGCGGTCGGCGCAGTTCGCGTGGGATCGCACCGGCGATCGCTATACCGCTCTGGTATCCGAAGCTCTCAGCGACGGCTCGTGACCGATCAAGACGGCGTCACCCCTGCACCCAGCAAGCGATTCGACCGGATCACGGGCCGGCACGGGAAGTTCGTTCGAAGCTCCAACTACGTCGCAATCCAGATGGCGATCCTCGGCGGAGGCGGCTTTCTCTTCTGGCTCATCGCGGCCAATCGCTTCCCCGTCGCAGACCTCGGCCGAGCGGCTGCGCTCGTCTCCATCACGGTCTTCGTCAACTACCTGACCGGTCTGGGGATACCGGTGACCGTCACGCGATTCGCATCCGGACGGTCGAGCGAGCACCGGACCGTCTTCAGCTGGTGTATTTGGGTGACGACTGTCGCCAGCATCGTCGGCGCAGCCGTGACAACAGCGTTTTCGTCGAATGGGTTTGCAGCTGAACTCGTCGACCAGGGAATCATCGTGGGCTTCGTGCTGATGCTCCTGTCGGTGAACAGTCTCAGCCTCATCACGCTGGTCGACTATCGAGACATCGCTCTCGGACGGCCCC
>JBLIKS010000185.1:0-5933 GCA_047635555.1 Candidatus Azotimanducaceae bacterium | reverse complement strand
CGCCTGGTTGAGCCCACGTCGGGCACGGTCATGTTCGGCACCGAAGATGTCACGCTGGCCTCGAAGGGTCGTTTGCGTGAACTGCGCCGTGATCTGCAGATGGTCTTTCAGGACCCATACGCGTCGCTCAACCCGCGTTTGCCGATCCGCGACATCGTCGGCGAGCCGATGGTCATCCACGGGGTCCCCAAGAAAGAGGCCCGCCAGCGTGTCGGTGACCTGCTCGAGCGTGTCGGTCTGCTGGCCGAGCACGGCAACCGGTACCCGCACGAATTCTCTGGCGGCCAGCGTCAGCGCATCGGCATCGCTCGTTCGCTTGCGCTCCGTCCAAAGGTGATTGTTCTCGACGAACCCGTGTCGGCACTCGACGTGTCGATCCAGGCGCAAGTACTCAACCTGCTCGACGAGATCCAAGACGAGTACGACCTGTCGTTCATCTTCATTGCTCACGACCTCTCGGTGGTTCGCCACACGAGTGACCGTGTTGCGGTGATGTACCTCGGCCGTATCGCCGAGGTGGCCGACAAGGATTCCCTCTACGACAACCCTGCGCACCCGTACACGCAGTCGCTGTTGTCGGCCGTGCCGGTTGCCGACCCGCGGCGTGAGCGGTCACGTACTCGGATCATCCTGCAGGGTGATGTGCCGAGCCCGGCCAACCCGCCGTCGGGTTGCCGGTTCCACCCGCGTTGCCCTGTGGCACAAGACAAGTGCACAACCGACACGCCTGAGCTGGTCGAGATCGCAACCGGCCATCAGGTGTCGTGTCACTTCCCGCTCGTGCCCGGTGAGACCCTGCTGGCTCGTGTGAAGGACCTGGGCCGCGAGGCTCAGGTTTCGACCAAGAACTGAGCGGTGCTCCATGGCGGCTGAGGCCGACGGCCCACGCGAATCGGTGACGCTCCACTCGTCGTGGAAGAGCCTCGTCTTGGGTTTCTTTGGCGCGCTCTTCGTGTTCGGCGTCGGTCTGGGAACGACGATCAACAGTGGGGGAGCAGCCATCGCGATCATCATCTTGGTGCTGGGTTCGGTATTTCTTGCTTCGGTGCTCTTCGACTCGCCGGTGGCTTCGACGTTCACGACCGACGGCGTGCAACGCCGACCGCTGCTGAGACGTCATTTCATCCCCTGGGATCGCGTTGGCCAGATCACTCGTACACGTCCGGTGATCGCAGGGGCGCTGAAGGGCCTCACCCCGGGCGGAATGGCAGCGAAGGTCGGCCGAAGGCGATATCTGCTGGTCGATCAATGTGAGGCCCTGAGGGAGTTCCAGGAGCTTGTCGAATTGCTTGGCGATCGGTATGTCACGTTGGGGATCGACGAAATGGTGCAGCCGCCGGAGGCGATCGATCCGACATGGACGTATCGCCGGAAACGTTGGCTGCCAGATGGGTGATTCATGCACCCGCAAAGGCTCCACCCGCCGCTAGAGTCTCGACCCGTGCGTGACGCCATGCTATATATCACCCTTGTTCTGAACGTGGCTTCCATGTTCGGCATGATCGCTGGCATCTTGTTGCACAGTGGGCGTGGCGGAGGCCTCTCTGACATGTTCGGTGGCGGCGGCGGCGCAGCTCTCGGGTCAACGGCTGCTGAGCGCAACCTGAACCGCATTACGTTCGTACTTTCGCTCACCTGGATCTTCACCCTCGTTGGGGTGAGTTTCCTGCTGGAGCGGGTGTAGCGAGCCTCGGCCTGCGCTAACATTGCAGGCCAACACCACGTCGAAGTGGCGGAATTGGCAGACGCGCTAGCTTGAGGTGCTAGTGCCCTATTAATGGGCGTGTGGGTTCAAGTCCCATCTTCGACACCAAAGAAATTCCAGTTGACCAGGGCTCCGGCCCTGGTCAACGGCTTTTTCGGGTCATGCAGAATCGGGTGGAAACGACGAAATCGCCCGTTTGTCCGCGATTTGTCAGTACGCCAGGAAGTTGCAGAGTTCTGGTTCGTTGTCGCCGTCCTACTTCTGCGTTGTTTGCTGGGTTCGGGTTCCCGCCCGACGTGATCGTTTTGGTGGTGCGCTGGTATCTGCGCGAGGGCCTGTCGTATCGCGATGTTCAAGAACTGTTCGCCGAGCGTGGCATTGATGTTGATCACCTGACGATCTATCGGTGGGGCAACGCATCACGCCGCTCGTGATCGATGCCGCACGCCCGTGTCGCCACAGTGTCGCCACAGTGTCGCAACAATGTCGCAACAATGCCTTCCAGGCAACAATCAAGAGCTGATCCTGACACCAAAGGGCGCGACGGTCACTGGGAACGTTGCTGCCAGGTGGTGCTAAGAGGCTGAAGAGACAAGCCAGGCCGTGACGACCACGACGAAGCTCAACATGATTGCCTCGGCAGTGATGATGGGCCGTAGTTGTTCGTGAAGTACCGGGCTGTCGGGGTCTGCGTCAAGCGCAGGGAGAAGGCGGAAATGGTTGTACGCGCCACCGACGAGTGCCAAGCCCGCAGCTGCAGTCTTGAGAAGAAGAACCTGGCCCCATTCGGTTCCCGTGACTTCGCCGACCGAGTCGAGTACCGAGACGGCCATGATCAGCCCGGCGACGATCACTGCGCCCACGGCGACGGAGGCGACCGAGGAGAATCGCAGGACGAGTTCGAGGGCTCGTGGAGCGACGCCCCGACGGTGTCGCATCCACATGACGGCAGCCATTGCGACGACGCCGCCCATCCAGACTGATCCGGCAACGACGTGCACGCTGTTGGCTATCGCGTGGAGCGGCCGGAAGCCCTCGGAAACGGTGTGCCCGTCGAACCAGAACGAAATCACTGCGGCGCCACAGCCAGCGAAGGCCAGCGCTGATGAGCGATCCGCAACCCATCGTCTGACCGGTTCCGTGGACGGGTTACGTGCACCGTCTGCAGCATGGGTTTGGTCGGTGGCCATTGCTTGACGTGACCGCGACTGCTTCGGTAATGCTCGTCGAGGCACCCGAGTAGTCGCCTCCGTCGGCCTGTCGAAGGTATGTGCCGCAGCCTGCCGACGCGCCATGATCAGCCCGGGATCACTGAAGGCGTGCGGCGTGTTGTGCGGCCGATCTCGGGCTTCGCTGAGCGTCTCGTTCGGTGCGCGCTGGCTCACCGGCTGGTGATGCGTCCGGGCGCTTATTGGGGCCCAGAAACCGCCGACGTCCTCGAGATCTCCGGTTGTGTTCGGCGCTGACGACAGGGGCTTGAGTTTCCGTGGAGGTCGGACCGCTACCGTCGTCGCCGCGAGGCCGGCAGCGATTGCGAAACCAGCGAGTATCCGCAGGACCGTTGCAAAGCCAGGTGACGTCGTCCAGTAGCCGAGGATGGGCTCGCCGGCGATTCGGGCGACGCCGCCGTACTCGATGGCTGCGCCGATGGTGATAGCGCCCCCAACAATCCTCACTCCGTTCACCAGCAACCGGATCTCGGTCGAGTCTCCGCGCAACGTTGTGACGGCGAAGGCAATCCCACCGATGGCCATTGCAATCCCGGCGAAGCTGAAGAGCCGGCCGATTGTGGCTTGCGACTCGCCGGGTCGTGCCGAATCGACGACGAGAAAATCCTCCATCGACATCATCTCATCCATCGTCATCGAGCCGTCCATCGACATCGAGCCGTCGGCGCTCATCTGCGACATGTCTGCGTTGCTGGTTGCCGTTGTCTTGACGTCGATCGTTGTTGTCGGCACGGTCGCTGGTACTGCCCCTGCGGGTGATGGAGCCGAGACGGTGAACGAAAATGCGCCGTCGATCGGGTGGGCATCAGGGGCGCGCACACTCCACTTCACCCCGATCTCACCGCCGGCAAGCGGTGGATCGAAGGTGAGTGTGAAGACTTTGTTGTCGAGGCTCGACACAGCGATGGGAGCGCGTACTTGGCCGCTCGCGTCGAGAATGACGAATCCTTCGCCAGCCTCTTCCGATTCGCCGGTGAAGACCAATGTCACCAGGGTGATCGGGTCAGTAACGACCTCGCCGTCCGATGGCGTTGAGCCCGCGAAATCTGTGTGCGCGCTCACGGATTGACCGACCGATAATCCGGCCAATGTCACCACGGCGATGACGAGCAACGCCGCAACCTTTTGGAGGACACGCCGATGAGCGGCCTTCATGACGAGGAACATTGACTGATTCTACGCTGTGTCGGACAACCCGATTAGCCAGCCAACAACGCTTGCAACTGGGCAATTTCTGCTTGCTGAGCGCTGATGATTTGGTCGGCCAGCGCAAGCACCTCGGGGTCGGCGCCGGTCGCCTTGACGGTTTCGGCCTGGGTGATTGCGCCTTGATGATGCGCAATCATCATGGTCGCCCACTCCGTGTCAAACGCCGGGCCAGACAGGCCCGCAAGGGCAGCCATTTGCTCCTCCGTCACCATGCCGTCCATGCCGTCCATGCCGTCCATCCCGTCCATCCCGTCCATCCCGTCCATCCCGTCCATTTCCATCGGCTGGCCCCAGGTTTGCAACCACTGGGTCATCGTCTCGATTTCTGGATCCTGAGCACTCTGAATTGCCGTCGCCAACGCCTGAATTTCTGCGCTTGCTCCAGATTCGGGCTGGAGCGCAATGGAGGCCATGTCGACTGCCTGTGCGTGATGCGGGATCATGCCTTGAGCAAAAGCGACGTCGGCGTCGTTAAAACTCGAGTCCGTCGCAGCGGCGATGGACTCAGGTGGTGCCGGCTCAGAAGAATCGGCATCGCTGCCCCCTCCGCATGCGGTCAGCAGCAGTGTTCCTGCGACCAGGACGGTCGCAACGGGGCGTATGGACTTGAACATGGTGGTGAACTCTTTCCGAGCACTTATCTCCGCGGGATAGCGGCTACGACATACCGTAAGAGTCGGAAGAGTCGGAAGAGTTGCAGAGTCGGCAGGCAAACCATGATCTCGGTCACAGCATCAGAAATGCGACCGCGACCCGTTGATCGTCAGCAGTTGACGACCAACGTCGGTCCGTGCTGGTCCTACGCGCACGGAGGTGCTCGATGTCAGAATGCTCGTGACGGTTGCAGAAATCACGAAATCGACGACGACACTATGCGCCGGGTGTGTTCGGCAATCAGCTATGCGCTCGGATGTTGAGCGGCCGTCGGCGTGGAACCAAGTGCGCAACATCTCGGTGAGCAAAATCCCCTTGCACTGACAGGGTGGCCTGGCAAGGTCAGTTCGACAGTGCGTCAACCATTGCGGCCGGACGGCCGGTGATGATGCCGTCGACGCCGTAATCGATCAGGCGGCCGTAGAACTCTGCGTTCTCCTGCGTTGACGCATCGTCAGGCCAGACCCAGACTTCGCGGCCCTCGTCGTGCACCCGTTGCACGGTCTCGGCATCGACGACTTGAATGTCGCCCTGGAACGGTGGCACCTGGAAGACCTCGAAGTAGGGCTCGATTTCTGTGCCGTTCAGGAACCACGCGGTGAGCCGGCTGAGGCCGGGGCTGACTGCGACATCCGGTGCGATTTCGTGGAATGCATCGATCACGTCGTCGTCGAATGAGACGACAATCGTCCGATCGATCAGCCCGAGTTCGGCGATCTCAGCAGCCAATTGCTCGGCCACCGGAACTGCGTCGGGGAACGAGCCCTTGATCTCGACATCGAGCACCAAGTTGGGGAACGCCTCGGCGACCTCGCGGAAGGTGACGACCCGGAAATCGTCGGGGGAGTAGCCCTTTGGCGGCTCGACATCACCCGTTCGGATGCCCCGATAGATGTACTCCTCAACCGGTCGGTCTTGGCATGGCCAGCACTCGGGCGAGAACCAGTGCGCATTGTCGAGCGACTGGATTTCTTCGAGAGTGAAACCGGCAACCGGGCCGGTGGCGTTGGTCGTTTTGTCGACGGTGTCGTCGTGCTGCACGATCAACACACCATCGGCAGTGAGCTGCACATCCATTTCGAGTGCATCGGCACCGGCGAGCACACCCTCGCGGAAGGCGAACATCGTCGAATGCG
>JBLIKS010000184.1:0-5947 GCA_047635555.1 Candidatus Azotimanducaceae bacterium | reverse complement strand
CTGGGCCGGAGCGCTGTTGATGTCGGAACCGGCACACGCAGCCGCAAACATGGCAACAGCAGCAAGGGCGGCTGCCCAACTGGAACGGGTGAGAGTCCGTGAGGAACGCATCGGCGAATCGTGCCACGAATAGCCCCCATTTGGGCGGTCATTCGCCGCTTGATTTTAACCGTCGACCAAAGCTGCACCGAAGTGCCAACTTGGCAACGTCTTTGTTGCTGATCGTGACTGGTTCAAGCCAACGTCTCGACCAGCAAGCTGACCGCGCTGAGTGTGCAAATCGCGAGCACTGCGGGCCGCACGACCGCCGGATCGAGGCGGTCTCGGTAGCGCGCGGCGACGAGCATGCCGAGCGCCGTGCTGGGTAAGACCAGCAGGGAGAGTTCGAGTTGACGGCCGTTCACTTGGCCCGCAACGGTCAAGGCTGCGAGCGACATCAGCGCGCCAACAGCGAAGAACGTGGAAATGGTCGCCCGCATGGTGGGCGGGTCGGCATGTTGGTAGGTGAGTGCAATCGGGGGGCCTCCGACGCCGGTGGCTGTGGCCATGAAGCCCGAAGCGAACCCGGCGACGCCGAGGACGCCATTGCCGACGTTGAGCTTTTTACCGCTCGCCGAGACGGCGACGGCAACCAGCACGGAGATCGCAACAGCGATGCCAAGCGCATCGGTCGAAACGCGGGAGATGATCAACGCGCCGAGGACCACACCGGGGACTCGCCCGCCGAGCGTGAGAGCCACGCCACGTCGATCGATATGTCGCCGCTCGGCCCACGCCACCATGCCCGAGAGGGGAATGACCGCCACGATGATCGCAACGGGGACGAAGTCGGGGTCGGTGATTGCCAAAATCGGCGCAGCGATCATGCCCAGGCCGATCCCGAGCGATGCCTGCACTGTGGCCCCGACGAACACAACGACGACAGTTAATGCCAAGAGCCAATTCGAGAGGCCAGCAACAGCGAACACTTAGCGATCCTTCATGCGTTTGGGCACGGCTTTCGCCGGATCATCGGGCCACTGATGTTTGGGATATCGGCCAGCCATCTCTTTACGAACTTCGGTCCACGACCCCGCCCAGAATCCTGGAAGGTCGGCGGTGACTTGAATCGGGCGGTTGGCAGGCGAGAGCAGCTGGAACCGGATCGGTCGGCCGCCAGCCGTTGGATGGACGGTGGTGCCGAACAGGTCTTGGACGCGTGCCGATGCCGTTGGCTGCTCGCCGCTGTAGTCGATGTGAGCTGTTCGCCCGGTCGGCAGTTCGAGCGAACGTGGTGCGAGTTCTTCGAGGTCGGCACCTTGGGGCCAGGGCAGCTGTGAGCGCAATACGGTGTTGAGGTCGAGTTGTTCGAGGTCGGCGCGGCAGCGTGCGCCCGGGAGGTACGGGCCGAGCCATTCGTCGAGTGTCGCCATCAGCGTCGCCTTTGACCAGTCGGGCCATGGTTCTCCGACATGGAGATGCAGGAACTCGACGCGCTCGCGAAGGCTCTGAGCAGCATCGCTCCAATTGAGGACGTTCAACTCGGTGACCTTGACGCGGGCGAGAAGTGCCGCAGTGGTCGCTTCTCCGGCGGCGGGGCGATCGGTGTGGGCGCCCAGCTGAATCGCGCCGAGCCGACGCTCGATCTTCTCGCTCAGGTCGTTGCGGTCGGTGTTCCATGTGAGGGTTCGCTGTTCGAGGATGTCGGGTCCGAAGTTTGCAATCACATCACTGGCATCAACGGCGGCTGCGAGCCGGATTCGGGCCTTGTCGCGCTTGCCGTCGAGGTCGGCTGCGACGACGAACGGTTCGTCGGCGAGCGAGTCGTTGCTGGGCAGAAAGGCGGCGCTCCCGGCACGGAGTTGGTACTGCAGGCCGCGCCGAAGTGCCGCAAGGCGATCGGGATACGCAAGGAGCAGCAGTGCCCCTGACCGGTCGGCGTCGAGCGCCGAACGATCGAAGGGGATTCGGGCCCGCCGGGCGAGGTCAGCAGTGCGGTCGCGCAGCCGATGCACGGCGCCGCGGTCGGCGAGATCGTGGCCACGCGCTCCAGACAGCACCCCGACGCGCAGCGCCAGGTCAGTCGGCACCTCGTCGGGTCGGCCTCGAAAGATGTCGCGCTCGTCGACGAGGGCTGCAACAGCGCAGGCCGTGGGGCTCTGGTCGACGGCGATCATCCGGGCGAGTCGCGGGTGCACCGGAAGCCCCAGCATCTTGCGGCCCAGGGGCGTAATCGTCTGGTCGTGCGGATCGAGTGCGTGGAGATCGGTCAGGAGTTCTCGAGCCTGAGCAAGTGCGCCGGCCGGCGGTGCGTCGATGAATCGAAGGTCGTCGGGCGAACCCCACGCTGCGAGTTCCAGTGCGAAGCCAGCGAGGTCGGCCTGGGTGATTTCGGGGGAACGATGTTTGGTTCGTGTCCCGTGCTCGATTTTGCTCCACAGTCGATAGGCCGTGCCCGGCTCGGTGCGGCCAGCGCGGCCAGCGCGCTGCTCTGCAGATGCCCTACTCGTGGCCACCGTCGTGAGCCTGGTCATCCCCGAACGCGGGTCGAACCGTGGCTCGCGGGCGAGGCCGCTGTCGATCACGATGCGGACACCATCGACGGTCAATGACGTTTCGGCGATGTCGGTCGAGAGCACGACGCGCCGTCGTCCAGGTGGCGATGGGGCCAGCGCGAGATCCTGTTCGGCGAGGCTCAGTGCACCAGCCAGTGGATACACGTCGATGTTCGGCCCGAGCACCTGGTTCAGTTGCTGTTCGGTGCGGCGGATCTCACCGATGCCCGGCAAGAACACGAGGATGTCGCCTTCGCCATCACCGAGGCCACGGAGCACGGCGGCAACGACGTCGGGTTCGATGCGCTGCTGGCCAGGCCGCTGCGGACGCTTGCCGCGAGTCGGCGCTGAACGCGGCAGCCACTGCACGTCGATTGGGAAGGTTCGGCCCTCGCTGGTGATCACCGGGGCGTCGAGCAGCTTCATCAGCCCATCGGTGTCGGGCGTTGCCGACATGGCGATGATGCGCAGATCGGGCCGCAACTCGGCAGCGACATCGAGCGTGAGCGCGAGGCCAACATCAGTCGTGAGGTTGCGTTCGTGGACCTCGTCGAAGATGACGCAGCCGACGCCGGGGAGTTCGGGGTTGTTTTGGAGCCGCCGCGTCAGAACGCCTTCGGTCAGGACTTCGATCCGAGTCGTCGTCGTGATTTCTCGCTCGTCCCGAGTTTGGTAGCCGACGAGCTTCCCAATCGGGGTCCGCGTCGTCGCCGACATTCGCTGAGCCGCTGCGCGTGTCGCGAGGCGACGTGGCTCGAGCATGATGATCGTCTGATCGCCGAGCCAAGGTTCGTCGAGCAGCGCGAGCGGAACGACGGTGGTCTTGCCAGCCCCGGGGGGTGCAACAAGGATGGCACGACGCTGTTCGATCAGTGCGAGACGAAGGGCGTCGAGTGCATCCTTGACCGGCAGGTCAGGAAGATCTGCCGAATAAGGCCGGCCGGCCATCAGCAGTAGACGACGATCAGCCGAGGGCCGGTGAGCCGTTGAAGGGCCTTGGATCGCTGGCGCCGGGAATGTCGAGGGATGTCCACGACGTGACGTCAGCAATGGAGTCGGCAACGACTTGCCATTCGGCTGGGCGCCAGCCCTGGGCTTTTGCTGCGACCGAACCATCGACACGGGTGAAGACGAATGCCGGAAGTTCGGTGAGCCCCATGGCTTTCACCGCCGAACGGTCGGCGTCGCAGAACACGAGGAACTGGTTGGCGAGCGGCCCGAGAAACGCACGAGCATCGTCAGCACCAGCGGTGACGACGAAGTTGATCCGAGCATGGGAGCTACGGAACTGCTCGAGCACCCGTGTTGCGGCGCGGAGAACCCACGAGCTTTCGTTGGTGTACGGGTCGAGCACAACCGAGGCCAGGTGGAACGTTGTCAACCAGTCCATGATTGGTCGGGCCTGGCCCAGGCCGTCGGCCGTTAACGGCGTCAGATTCAATTCGTTTGGGAGCTGCGTCACAGTGGGATCGGCCACGGGCGAGAGCGTAGCGAGTTAGGCGCCCGCCAACCCAACATGTGACGCGGGTACGTTGGTGGCCGATGCATCCAATTGAGCACCTCCGCTATGTTGCCCGAGCCCAAGGGGCCGATCCGGCCTCCCTGGTCGAGGAAACCGCACACGCTCTCGGGTCGTTGCGAATGGACCCGTCAGGCATCGTTGTTGCCTGCCGTCGGATCGTTCAGCGACACCCATTCACTGGGGCCCTGTGGTGGTTGTGCGCCAACGTGTCGACTTCTTCAGAACCGTTCGATGCGGTCTGGGAATTGGCCGAACAGATCCGCGCCGACCGGACAGGTTCTGAACTGGCAGCCGCATTGCCCGACGACGCAACGGTGGCAACCATCGGCGACCCGAGTGTGATCGGCGATGGCTTGATTCGTCGCGGCGACATCCGCGTGCTGGCGCTCGATGTGCAGCACGTGGCAACGTCGTTCGTCAGGCGCTTAGAGCGGTACGACGTCGACTACGAGCCCGTCGATGCTGGCGCAGCGGGAGCGGTGGCCCGCAAGGCGGACGCCGTACTGATCGAAGCATTGGCATGCGATAGCGATCGTGTGATTGCTCCAATGGGCTCCTCAACGCTTGCCGCAGCCGCTGCTGCGTGGGGGACACCGGTGTGGCTGGTCGCAGGCGTCGGCCGCCGTTTGCCCAGCGGGATGATCGATGCCATGGTCGCCAAGATCGACGAGCTCACCGCCGTCGACGAGGCCGCGTCGACCGACCCGCTCGGAGTGCGAACGACCGCCACGATGGATGCGTGGGATCTCGACGTCGAAGTCATTCCGACGTCGATGATTTCTGACGTCGTTGGCCCCCACGGACATGTCCCGATGGGCCCACCGGCGATCAAGCCGGAATGCCCTATGGCCTGGGAACTTCTCAAACACAGCCCCATGTGACTTGCGTTTTTCGTCAGCGTGATGGTCAGCGTGATGGTCAGCGTGATGGTCAGCGTGATGGAAATGGCTTGCATGTCAGCCAATTTCATCACGCAGACGTTGTTCGAGCGTCCGGATGACCATGTCGGGGGAGCGCATGACGTCCGTGTAGGTGTATTCGAAGACACGCCGGCCGAGGTCTTGCAGCTCGTTTCGGCGTTGGGCATCGCGTCGACGCTCTGTCGGGCTCGAATGGCCGTGTTGCCCGGAGACTTCGACGACGACACGCTGCGCGGCAAAGAGAAAGTCCACCCGTGCGACATGTCGATCGCCCTTGCGGTGGATTGCTTGCGTGAGTGGACGGTTGATTCCGGCTTGTCTGCAGATTGTCAGGAATCGCCGTTCGAGCGGCGAGTGACCTCCACTGTCGAGAACAAGGTTCTCAATGAGGCGACACCCCCAACGGCCGCGACCGCGCAACGTTTCGAGGCGTCTCGCGATTGCATGCGGTGCCGACAATCCTTTGCGGACTGCGCTGTCGATCGCCGCCTCGATCCGTTCTTCAGGACGTCGTGCCAGCGCCAGATCCAAGATGGTCCGAGTCGCAGAGGTGCAGCGAATTCCGTCGACATCCACCTGGTCGATCACCGGAATCTGGTTGGTCGTGTGCACGCAGAAAGGTGAGTCGTTGACGAAACTTCCGCGTGGAACGGTGAACTCGACAGCGTCCGGATCCGAGCGGTCGAACCCGTGGAGCTGTGCTGCAGCTTCGAAGCTCACCCACGATTCGTGGCCCAGACTGAGGAGTCCAGCCCGTAGCTGCTGGCGGTGGCTGGCTGGCGCACCGCCTATCCGGTATGTCTTCGGCGCGACGCGGATGAGGGTGCCTGCCTCGATCAAACGTCGACGACGGTGTCGTGCGGGCACAGCGTGGGTGAGTTGATTGAGGGTGATCAACCCTTCTTGGCGCTCAGCAATCTGGATGATGTGGCGGTTCATGCCCAGACAGTGGGCAGATCACCGTCGGAGCC
>JBLIKS010000183.1:0-5947 GCA_047635555.1 Candidatus Azotimanducaceae bacterium | reverse complement strand
GCTCGGCGTGCCAGAGCAGCGGTGGGAGATCATCAAGTGCAATGACCATGCCGACATGGTTGACCGGGCTGTTCGTGAATGCCTGAATCGCACGGTCGGCCACCGACGGGCCGCGGAACAAAAACACATCGCCCGTTTGGGCAGTCTGGGCAGCTTCCTGCATCGTCAAGCGCTCTGGCATGGTGGCCGTAGAATACCCCTTGATGAGAATCTGGAAGATCCTCGGTGTCGCCGGGCTCGTTGGCCTTGCGGCCGCGGGTGCCACGGTCGGCACGCAGAAGGTTCAACGGCAGCGACGCAACTACCGCGAAGCCGACCCTGGCGAGCTACGCAACCGCCTGCACGAGCGCCTCCGCGCCGCCGGCTGAGTTGGTGCGCGCCGGCATGCAGCAGCCGTCAGATTGCCTGGCGCTTGTCGACTGCGCCGTCTCGTCGATCAGGAGCTGCTGAGCGAGCCCGCCCTCTTGTGGGCACGCGCACGCTTCGACGCGTGGCAATGCGGTAGGACACAGCAACGACAAGCACAACAGTGGTGACGATCGTGGTCGCGACATACATCTTGTTCGTGGCGTCAGTTCCGGCAAACGTGCCGTGGAAACTCGTCAGAAGAAAGGTGAGATAGCTCGTGAAGTGAATCCCTCGCCAGAGCTTTTTGGGGAGGTGCTTCATGGCGAGTGACGTGAACTCGACGATGACGACCCCCCAGAACGCGAACACGCCGATTGCAACCTGCCAGGTCTTCCATTCGCTCGCGAACGGCACGAGGATGTCGACGATGTCGAAGTGAACGTAGTTGTCAGCGACCAAGGCCCCGACGTGGGTCAGCAGGAACAGCACACTCAGTGCGCCCAGGCCGCGATGGAGGTCGAGGAGCCATGCCGGCCTGCGATGCGCCGGAAAGAGCTTGGTGGAAAGCAAGATGCCCCAGAGCACCGAGGCGGTGATGAACAGCCAAGCAATGATGCCCGAGGCTCGGGCGATGTACCACCAGATCTGCGGGTTCACGAGACGGCTCCACTCTTGGCGGCGACGTCGTGCGTGGTGGCGATTTGTCCGGCGAGGTCGATAACGACGCCGCTGAGCCCCCGGGCCTCGAGATACGAGGTTGCACCGGCGCAGCCCAGGAGGATGGCCGCCGTTGCGTGCGCTTCGGCGAGCCAGCCTGAGTTCGCGATCACCGTGACCGTGGCGAGGTCGGTGAGCGATGTCGACCCAGTGGTGGGATCGATGATGTGATGCTGTTCGGTTCCACCCTGGAGCCACCGGCGCGACTGCGTGCTCGATGTGGCGATTCCCCCGTCGCTCACGGCCAAAGAGAGCGCTGACGATTGCGGGTCGAAGGGATCTTGGACGTTCACGTGCCACCCCTCGGGATGTGGCGAGACGCCCGCTGCTGCAATGTCTCCGCCAATGCTGACAAGAGCTCCGGCAGTGCCAGCGGCAATCAGTTCGGTGACGACCAAGTCCGCTGCAAAACCTTTACCAATGCCCCCTGGGTCGAGAGACAGCCCAGCGGGGACGAGGACGCTTGAGTTGGCAAAGTCAATGCACACATCATGAACGGAGTAGGTCGTGGACGGGGTGTCGACGGCCAGAGTCATCCGGCTGGCATCGTCGATGCTCGCGATGTAACCGGCGCTGAGCAGTTGATGTAAAAATGTCGGGTCGTAGCCCCCGGCTGTGGCGGAACTGGCGAGTTGCATCGCATGAATCAGGCGGATCGTGTCGTCGGCGACGTGCACCCAGGTCCCCGGCGTCTGGTTGATGGTGGTGATGTCGCTGGTGGGAATGAAGCGGCTCCAACGTTGTTCGAGTACGCGGAGCCGCTGCTCGGCCCATGCCATCGCCCCAGGTTCCGAGTTCATGAGCGTCACCTGCGTGGTGCTCGCCATGACTCGGAACGTTCGGCTAATTGCTTCCATTGGTTGTCGCTGCCGGCGCCGGTGCAGGTGCGGGTGCCTGCTGGGATGCGGGCGCCTGCGATGCCTGCGACTGAGACTGGGCAGGTGCCGCGACGGTAATCGTCTGCACCACGGGGTTGGCAGTCAACTGCACCGCCGCTGGCGCAGCTGAAACCGGTGCCTCAGCGGCCTGCTTCGGACTCGCCGTGAGCCGCGCCGACTCCGCTCCGACTGGCAAGTTAGTCACGGCGGGGACACGATGGATCACGATTTGGATCGGTGGCGGTGGAACCACCACAGGGGCCGGCGCCACTGGTTGCACGACGGGCGTCGTTGGTGTGGAAGTCTCGGCACCGCTCACCGGGTTATCGAGACCCAGCACGGTGACGATTCCGAACATCGTCGTGGCGCCCAGACCCGCAGCCAGAATCCTCCCGCCCTGCGCGACGTGTCGCCGACGCTTGGAACGCTGCTTACCTGGAGCCGCGGGGCCCGCTGCTGCCTGACCGCCGTGGTTTGCGGAACGGTCTCCTGCGACCTCAGCACGACGCCGGCGAATGTTGGCGAGGCGCTGCAGTTGATCGGCGTTCGCCGAAGATGCGGCCGGGGCTGGGGCTGGCAAATCGACGCTGGCTTGGTCAGTCATCGTCTTCACCACCGTCGTGCTCGTCTACTTCGTCTTCGTGTTCGTATTCCACTTCGTCCACTTCGTCCACTTCGTCCACTTCGTCCACTTCGTCCGCTTCGTCCGCTTCGTCCGCTTCGTCCGCTTCGTCCGCTTCGTGATCGTCGTCGACATATCCGCTGGTCGGTTGCGGGCTCGTAGAAGGTGTCGCTGCCGGAGTCTGGGAGGCCGACGGCGTCGCGGCCTGCACGACCTTGACGATCGGCTCGTCGACGCGCGCCACGATGGTGCCGTCGAGCGCGAGGTTGGCGTAAAAGATGTAGTCGGAGTCGGCCGAGGCGAACGTCACCACGAGTTCGGTTGCCGACGGCTGCTCACTCGACCAGGACCACCCGTCGGCAGCCACGACCCCATCAAGCAGCACGCCCGTTTTGGTCGTCTTGACGTTGACCGTGCCAGCGTCGTCAACATCGAACTGCTGCGTCACCGATTCGGGAGACACCACCGCAGGTTCAATCACCAGTGGTGCCGCTGCGGGATCTGCGGTAACCAAAGGTTCGTCGAGGTACACGTCGATAACTTGTGGCTCTGCGCTGTTTGGCGATGTGTCTGCTTCAGCCGAGACCGTAACGGCGGCAGAAAGTTCGCCGACGTTGTCGCTGTCTGCCGCGTTAAGAATGCCGATGTTGGCGCCGACTGCAGCCGTTCCAGCGAGCATGACGCCGGTGACCGCAGCGGCGGTGATGAATGCGGTGCGTTTGTTCATGGTTGAGAGGTTCCTTTCGGCGCGGCCACCCGGTGTGGCTGGCCTCTGATGACAAAGGTACGAAACCGATCTCCAGCAATGCAGCAGCCAATGGTTAGCAAATGGCAAAGGTTCCCAACCGGGAACATCCACCGTGCAAGGCTGCATGACGTGCGCATACTGGTGGTGGAAGACGATCTGACAATTGCCGAGCCAATGTGCATTGGGCTCCGACGCGAAGGTTTCGACGTCGATCACGTTGCCACCGGCTCGCAGGCGATCGCCGCGCCGTTGGCCGACATGGTCCTCCTCGACCTCGGATTGCCGGACCTCGATGGCCGCGTGGTGTGCCGTGAGCTTCGAGCAAAGTCCAACGTCCCGATCATCGTCGTCACTGCCCGTGGTGAAGAGATCGACCGCGTCGCGCTACTCGAGTTGGGCGCTGACGACTATGTCGTCAAGCCGTTCGGTTTTCGAGAACTCGTGGCAAGAATTGGTGCCGTGCTGCGCCGCACGAACCCAAGCGCGGCAGCGGTCAACGACGGCCCCATTGATATCGGCGGGCTCCGCATCGACCTGCGCACCCACCAGGTGACACTCGACGAAACACCCGTGGCACTCACCCCAAAAGAATTCGATCTGCTTGCCTACCTTGCAGCCGACATCGGCGCTGTGCGAAGCCGAGACGAGATCATCCGAGATGTCTGGGACGTCAACTGGTGGGGTTCGACCAAGACCCTCGACGTACACATCGCGTCGCTCCGCAAGAAGGTCGGCCCTGAGCTGATCATCACCATCCGCGGTGTCGGCTTTGCGCTCCTTGATCCCGGTACGGAATCGTGACCCGGCGCCTGCTGCTCAGCTACCTGACGATCACTGTGATCGTGCTGGTTCTGCTCGAACTGCCCCTCGCCATCTTCTACCAGCAGCGCGAGGCCGACCGACTGACCGCCAAAGTCGAACGCGATGCCACCGTGATGGCAACGATCTACGAGGACATCCTCCAAGAAAACCTTGCCCCCGACCCGATCCCTGCCGCTCACTACGCTCAAGAAACCGGGGCGCGGGTCGTCGTCGTCGACATCGACGGGATCTCGATCGTGGACTCGGCACGTGAGGCTGACCGGGACTTTTCGACCCGCCCAGAGATCGACAAGGCGTTGACCGGCGTCAGAGCGACCGGTATACGACGGTCGGACACGCTCGACACCGAATTGTTGTACGTCGCTGTTCCTGTTGCTTCGGGCGGAACAGTGCACGGCGCCGTTCGGATCACCTTCGGCACCCACGAGATGAATGAACGCGTCCAACGTTTCTGGCTCGGGTTGATCGCTGTTGCCGCCGTCGTCCTCGTCGTCACCGCGGCAGTCGGCTGGGTGCTGGCCAGATCCGTTACCAAGCCGGTCCGCCGCCTGCAAGTAGCGGCGCAGCGCTTCTCACGCGGTGACCTCACACCCATCGACACCGGCTCGAACTCTGCCCCCGAACTGGCTGCACTCGAAACCGGCCTCAACGACATGGCCCAACAACTCGACGACCTCATCGAACGCCAACGCACCTTCGTGGCCGATGCCTCCCATCAACTTCGCACACCACTCACGGCACTCCGTCTTCGCCTTGAAAACCTTCACTCCGAGGCGCCGACCGCATCTCTGTCCAACGAACTCGACAAGGCGATCGACGAAACGACACGACTCTCCACACTCGTCAACGACCTGCTCCAACTCGCTCGCACAGAGCAATACCGCGAACGCTGTGCCGTCGACCTCAGCCAGATCGTGGGCGATCGCGTCGACATCTGGACCGCCACCGCAGACCAAAGCGACGTTCGCCTCGAACTGCATGCCGGAGCGGGTCCGCACTGGGCACTGGCCATCGATGGCGGAATCGAGCAAGTACTCGACAACCTCATCGACAACGCCCTGCGTGCCACACCCGACGGCACCACCGTGACCATCACACTGTCGAATACCACATTGTCGGATACCACACTGTCGAGTCAGCCCACCCACACCATCGCCATTGCCGACGAGGGGCCAGGGCTGACCGACGACGACAAAGCACGCGCCCTCAAGCGGTTCTGGAGATCCGATGCCTCGACCGACGGCACCGGGCTCGGACTGGCAATCGCACAGGCGATCGTCAACTCCTCGGGTGGCGAATTCCGACTCACCGACAACACACCCACCGGCCTCATCGCATCGATCGAGCTCGGCGTCGCACCGCAACCGCCCGGGCCGGCAGTTCAGCGCAGTTCGGCGTGAGCTGCAGCGAGCCGAGCGACAGGCACACGGTAGGGCGAGCAGCTCACGTAGGTGAGGCCCATCTCGCGGCATAACGCAATCGAGGCCGGGTCGCCACCGTGCTCGCCGCAGATCGAGGTCGGAAGATCTGGCTTGGTCGACCGAGCCTTCTGCACGGCAATGTCGATGAGCGCCCCAACGCCCTTCGCATCGAGCGTCGAGAACGGATTCTCTTGGAAAAGGCCCTGTGTGAGGTAGGCGACCAAGAACCCCGACTCGGCGTCGTCGCGGCTCATTCCGAACGTCGTCTGTGTCAGATCGTTCGTTCCGAATGACACAAAGTCAGCAAACTCCGCAATTTCATCGGCCGTCAGCGCAGCGCGCGGCACCTCGATCATCGTGCCGATGTGCACCGGAATCACCACATCGCGCT
>JBLIKS010000182.1:0-6024 GCA_047635555.1 Candidatus Azotimanducaceae bacterium | reverse complement strand
ATCTGCGGGTCCTGGCGGGCATCTTTAAACAACCCTGCCACCAAATACGTCGCCCGCATGAGATCGGAGTAGTTCGATGCGTTGTTGCCGTCGGTGCCGATGCTGACGTTGACACCCATCTGCACCATCTCGGGAAACTTGCCGACCTGAGTGACGCCGTAACTGACCTTCAACGCAGTCGTCGGGCAGTGCGCGACGTTGACAGCCATCTCGGCCATCACGGCGAGTTCTTGGTCGTCGATTTGAACACAATGGGTGATCGCCACGTCATCACGCAAGACCCCCAGCTCGGCGAGGTGGATCATCGGGCGCTGACCGAACTCGGCAATGAAGCCTTCCGGGTCCATCTTCGCCGGTGACATGTGGAAGCTCATCCCGGTGCCGTGTTCGTCAGCCAGCTCACGCGCCGCTTTCCACAGCGGATCAGATGCTGTGGTGTGGCCAACCAGGGTCGACCACGTGCCCACCCTGGCGTCGCGAACCGAGCCATAGTCGACCAACTGCTGATGCAGCATGTTGATTGCTGCATCAGTGTTCTGTTTGTAGACGTCGGGTTCCGGGGGAAGGTCCCACACCCAGTTGCCAACTCGCCCTCGGATGCCGACTTCCACGAGGCCGTCGATCACCTCGTCAAGAAACCGAATCGTGCCCGCTTCGAGGAAGGTTGTCGTGCCGGACTTCAACATCTCGACGGCCGCGAGCTGCGCCGACAGTCGTTCCTCTTCAGCGGTGTGCACGGCGTAGAGCGGGCACAGCCACATGAACACGTTCTCTTCAAACGGAGTGTCATCGGGGACGTAGCCCCGCGTCAACGGTTCGCCCGTGATGTGAATGTGGGTATTGACCATCCCGGGTGTCACAACGAAACGGTCGCTGCCCACGGTCTCTTTCGCGGTGTACCGCGCTTCGAGGTCGGTCTGCTTACCGACGTCGATGATTTCGTTCCCGCGAATCGCAACAGCGCCGTGACGAATCACATCACGCGTCGTATTCATCGTGACGACGTGGCTTCCGACGATGAGGGTGTCGATCTGTTCGGTCATGAAGTCTCCAGACTCTGGCGGGGCTTATTCGCAATGAAACTCTGTTGAAAGCCGATCGGCTCGACGAGCCGGACGTCGACGAATCCTGCGGCACGGATCCACTCCGAGAACTGTTGGTGCGTGAAGCACAAGCCCTTCTCAGTGCTCGCCATCATCGTGGTCCCCATGATCACGGCGTGGGGATTCGACTTGCGCTCGATATCAGTGAAGTAGTCAGCAAGAACGAGTCGGCCTTCGGGCTTGAGAGCCGAGAACGCTCGCTCAATCATGTGCTGGGCACCAGCGGCACCTTCGGTGCGGCAGATATGTCCGAGAACAACGATGTCGTACCGGGCCGGCTCAATGTCAATCGTGTGGAAATCACCCGGGCGGAACTCACAACGATCGCTCAACCCGTGCTCAGACGTTTTGGCCTCGGCAACAGCGATGACCCCTGGAAGGTCGTTGATCACTGCTGAACCATCAGGGCATCCGTTGAGCATCGCGATAGCCCACGGCGCTCCGCCGGCTCCGAGGTCGAGAATCTTGGGTGCCCGCATTGCGGAGTAGCGGATCTTCAGATCGGCACGAGTCGCACACCGGAACATCGTCGTGAATGTTCCTTCGACGAGCGGAACATAAAAGGCTGCCGCATCATTTTCGATCGGGGTGGCCGGGCGACCGTTACGCACCGTGTCGGCAAGCTGCGTCCAGTTCTCGTGCGGCCCTGGCGCCATCGGAATGAGGTCGGCCATTGATGCGGGGCTGTCAGACACCAAGTAGCGCTTCGCGGCGTCATTGAGTTCGTAGATGTCGGTGAACTGGTCGAGGAGTTCGAGCGCAACGACCCCGTCGAGGAGGGCGCGAACATGATCAACGGATGCATCGAGCGCAACGGCAATGTCTTCCACCGATGATGGGCCCAGCCGCTGCAACGTGTCGAAGACATCAAGTTCAAGCGCCGCAAGCAAGATGTAGTAGCGGCCGAGGCCCTCGATCGCGGCCCACACCGGCGCGGCCGGCGGCGGCTTGTAGTCGGTCCATGGCCGGCCTGCGTGGGCCATAGTGTGCGTCTTCTTGATCTCCGGATACGGAGCGTCGCGAGGTTCGTACATGCTGGTCAAAAGCCTCTTAGGGCTTGAGCACGATCTTGCCGAAGAAGTTGCTCTGCATCATCTTGTCTTGCGCGTGACCTGCTTCGGCAAGACCGAACTCGGAATCGATGACAACCTCAAAGTCAGCGCTGCAGAACATGTCCCAGACCGGGCCGAACTCTTCAGGCCGGTACGGGTCAGAACCGAATATTTTGATGCCCGAATGGAAGAGGTAGCCGAGCGACGGAATCGTTGCCTCATCACCCGAGGAGTTGCCGCAGCTGACGAGGCGCCCGCGTACTCCGAGGCCAAACAGCGACGGGCCGAAGAGGGCCGTGCCGACGTGATCGAACACCATGTTGACCCCGGCGCCCTGTGTGACCTCGCGGGCGAAGCCTGCGACGTCGGTCGTGCGGTTGTTGGCAACGTGATCGGCACCGAGGGCCAAGGCCCGTTCGCATTTTTCGTCGGTTCCAGCGGTGGCGAGCACAGTGGCGCCAGCCTGTTTGGCCAACTGGATGCCGGCCGTCGACACACCTGAGCCAGCGGCATGGATCATCACGGTTTCGCCGGCCTGTAGGTGGCCGACTTCGAACAGTGCATGGGCTGCGGTCAGGAACGCCGTGGGGAATGTCGCAGCATGTTCGAGGGGCATGTCGGCCGGCACGATGTACACGTGTGAAGCCGGAACCAAGCACTTTTCGGCGTAGCCCCCCGCAACGGTGCCTCCGATGATGCCGAGGTCTCCATACAGATCGCCGCGGCCGGCGAGCTTGGAGTTTTCTGCGACACCTGCGAGCGACGGATCGACGACGACGCGATCACCGACTGACACATTGGTCACGTCAGCTCCGACGGCCGACACAATTCCGGCGATGTCCATGCCAGCAATGTGCGGAAACTCGAATCCAGGCATCTGGAACCAACCCGCACGTTGCACGAGGTCGAGTCGGTTCAGCGACGTGGCAACCACGTCGACGATGACATCGCCTGCTCCCGGTTCAGGATCGGGAACGTCGATAAACTGAAAGACCTCGGGGCCCCCAACTTCGGTGTACAACATTGCTTTCATTGGTGATCTCCATGCTGACTGTCGCTTGCGCTCATCTGCGGCACAACCCTATGGTAAGACCAACAGACCACCACACACGAAACGTGCGCACAACATGTTCTTCATCTTCTGTTCCTCACCCCATTCACTTCCCGCCGGTGAGTAGTTCTCCACTTGACGGATGCTGGTACGCCGTTGCGACCAGTGCAGCCATAGGCGACCAGCCGCACCCCATCGAAGTGCGCGATCAGGCCTACGTCCTGTGGCGGGGCTCGGATGGAACACTCATTGCAGCCGCCGACCGCTGCACGCACCGAGAAGCCAAACTGTCGCTTGGCACCGTCACCGACGGCTGTCTGCACTGCCCGTACCACGGTTGGTCCTTCGGCGATCAAGGCCGATGCGTCGGCGTGCCCTCGTCAGGCCCAGCGGCAACGATTGCACCCGCGGCCCACCTGACCCCGCTCTTGGTCACCGAGCGCTACGGGCTGGTCTGGTTCTGCCCTGCCGAGCCCACACAACCAGTTCCGCACCTCGGAGTAGATGACGACAATTCCTACACGCGTCTCAACACCACGATGGAGGTCTGGAACTGCTCGGTCACGCGGATGATCGACAACATGCTCGATGTCGCACACTTCCCGTACACACACGCCGGAACCTTCGGGCGCGAGCAAGAGCGGACCGTTCCCAACTTCACGCTGGAGCAGCTCGACGACACGTTCCACGGCTACACCTACTCGGTCATCGTCAACAACGAAGGAGAGGCAAAGTCGATGTCTGGTGGCGGCGATGACGTCATCCGGCTCGACATGTCGACGGGGTTTGCGCTCCCCTTCTCGGTGCGCAGCACCATGTCGTACGAGAACGGGATCGAACAAACACTATTTATGACCGCATCGCCCATCAGCGCGGAGCGCAGCTACTTCACCTTTGTGCTCTGGCGCAACGACGACGTCTCAACAACGGGCCAGCAGATCGTCGACTTCGAGCGAGAAGTGGCCTGCGAAGATCGCCAAATGCTCGAACAGTTCCCGGGGGAGCTCTCGCTCAATCGTGGAACGCTCGTTGACGTGCAGTCCGACAAAGCGTCCCTCGAATGGCGTCGCCGCTACAGCGCCTTGATCAACCCCGCAAGCTGAGCTACACACAGCTGCTCCTGGGCTACTCCTTCGTGTCTGCGGCTTCGTACCGGCTGACGAGCCAGGTGTTGAATTGCGCGAGCACACCCTCCTGCCAGGCGTAACGGCCTCGCGGGGCGAATCGGGACTGCATGCCAAGTTGCACCGACACGTTGGTGGGCATGTCCTGGCGGTTGAAATTCGACACGCCCGCAATCGCTGCTTCGAGGGTCTCGCCAAAGTCAGGCAAGTCGACTGTCGAGGTCGGAAAGATGTAGGCCATGCTCAACGCGTGAGTGGTTGGGCCGGTGGGGTCAACGGAGAACCAGAACGCAGAGTCCGACTGGAACCCCATGAGGAGCGACGGCGCGACCAGCGCGAAGACGACCCGCTGGCGCTCTTCGATCGTGGTTCCAGGCAACGGCGGGAAGAGCGCCTTGAACGTGGGGTTGAATCCGCCATCCGGCTCGATGGTTTCATTGAAGCCGAACATGGCGACATCGCCCGGGTCCGGATCGGAGTACCAAGCCCCTGACGATGGGGCGAAATCATGGATTCCCCGATGCAACCGACTGTTGTGGTACATCTCCATGAAGTTCTCGATCATGATTTTCCAGTTGAACGGGACGTCGGGAATCGTCACCGGGTCGACCGTGACAAGCGACTCGACGGCGTAGTTTGCGAGCACTGCGTCAAGCTTCGCCAGGCGCGGCGCGAGGGGCTCGGCATCCGGGTCAAAGTTGGTAAAGACGAACCCGTTCCAGACTTCGACTGGCAGGCTCGGTAGCTGTACATCGGCCATGTCGAAGCCGGGCGTCTGACTCATCTCGGGTGCGCCGACGAGCTGACCGTCGAGGTCGTAGACCCAGTAGTGGTAGGGGCATCGGAACTGACGCGTCGTCCCAGACTCAAGATCGGGCGGGGCGAGCATGTCGTCGTCGGTCCGGTCAACCGATGCCGTGATGCACATTGCTCGGTGCTGACACACCGCCGACATGACACGAATCGATTCGTCTTTCGAGCGCACGACGATCAACGGTTCGCCGGCACGAGTCACCGAAAGGTAGTCGCCGACCCCAGGAATCTGCTCCTGGCGGCCAACGCACAACCAATCCGCGCCGAACACCGCGTCCATTTCGAAGCGGTGAAACTCGGGGTCGGAATACACCGCCGGAGGCAGGCCGACCGCCTCGGTGAACGAACCGCTCGACTGGCGGAGGGAGCCGACTGTGATGCCAGGTGGTAAGACCATCAGACCAGACACTAGTTTGTGGGAGTACTGAACGCGCTCAAGGGGGCACCATGACATATCCAAACACACTCGTTTTCGTCGACTTCCCGTCCGACGATGTGAACGCCGCACGCGCGTTCTACGCCGAGGTCTTCAATTGGGAAGTCGAAGATCGCATCGCCGACGTCTTCGCACGCATCGTCCCCGGTCAGAATCAGAAGATCGACGACGGCTCGCAGGGCCCCAATGGCAACCTCCACATGGGCATCTCGAATGCGGCCGACATGCGCCCGCGGCCACCAAGTGCTCCACAGGAACCCACGAACCTCAGCGGGCCCGGCCGGTCGATCCGAGCCTGGATCTTGGTAAGCGACGATGACTCCTTTGAGCGCATCCTCGAAGCTGCGGTCCGCCTTGGAGCGACCGAGCTGTGGCGCGACCACTTCTGGACCGACTTTGGCGGAGCAAATGCATCGTTCATGGACCCGTGGGGCAACCAGATCAT
>JBLIKS010000181.1:0-6039 GCA_047635555.1 Candidatus Azotimanducaceae bacterium | reverse complement strand
CGTCGGGGCGGTAACCGAATTCGAGTCCACTGATTCGATGCTTGGTCTGAAATGGCCCAATGACGTCCTCCTGCACGGAACGAAGCTCGCCGGGGTCCTCGCGCAGGGATCGACGAGCGCGCCAGGGGTCGTCGTCGGATTCGGCGTCAACGTTGGTTGGGCGCCGCCGGGCGCGGCTCGGGTTCACGAGCTCGACACCTCCGTCACTCCTGCATTGCTCCTCGAGCGGGTCCTGCTTGCGTTCGATGCGCTCCCTGATGACATCTCGACGTCGTATCGGGCGCGTCTGCAGACGCTCGGCCGACGGGTTCGCGTCGAGCTGCCCGGCGCGGTGAACGTGTTCGGTCAGGCGATTGACGTAGACGCCGACGGTCGGCTGATGGTCCGGCTCGACGACGGTCAGATCCGTGCGTTCGACGTCGGTGATGTCGTCCATCTCCGCCCCGCGACCTGAGCACTCAAAGGGCACTAAAAGGGCACTCAGAGGGGTGGGTGCCGCTTGCGTCCAGACCAGCGGCGTTATCGTGCGCCCGATGCAGCAGCATCCACAGGGTGGTCTCCTTGACGAGCCGCGTCGTCGTGCGCGTCGGCGGAGCTCGGCGCCGTTGGCTTTGGTCCTCGCGATCGTCGTCGGTGCAGTTGGCGCTGTCGGAGTGATCCGTGCCGCCGACCAGCGGTCAGCCAGTGTCGAACGCATCGAAGGGCTCGAAGAGGTCCTCGTGGCCGTCGACGGGCCGGCGGTAAATTACTTGCTGATCGGCTCGGACTCACGCGAGGGCTCCGACCCGAACTCGTCCGACTTCGGCGGCATCGGTGACACCAACGCAGTCTCGGGACGGCGCAGCGACACGATCATGATCTTGCGCCAGGAAAAGGACGGCAATGGCGCCGCTTTGATGAGCATCCCGCGCGACCTGCTCGTCACCATCGCGGGGTCCGGGAAGCAAGATCGCATCAACTCGGCCTACAACCAGGGCCCCGATGTCCTGGCCGCCACGGTGACTCAACAGCTGGGGATCCCGATTAATCATGTGGTCGACATCGACTTCTTCGGATTTAAAGACCTGATCGACACGGTGGGTGGCACCACGATCTGTTTCGATTTCGTCACACGCGATGAGAACTCGGGTCTGGTGCAAGAGCCGGGCTGCAACCTGCTCGATGGGGTCCAGGCGCTGGCCTACGCCCGCTCGCGTAACTACGAGGAGTTCCGCGACGGCGAGTGGCGCAAGGACCCGACCGCCGACCTGGGTCGGATCAATCGGCAGCAGGCATTCATCTCGACCACCGCCGATGCCACACTCGCCAAGCTGCAGGCCGACCCGTTTCTCGCGTCCGAACTGATCGAATCGGTCAGTGCTTCTGTCCGGATCGATAATCGGCTTGAACCGGTCTCGGCGGCGGGCACCCTGCGTAAAGCGTTCTCGACGGGGCTGGCCACCTACCAGCTTGATGTGCGCGGTGAAACCTTTAACGACAAGGCGATCCTGCTGCTCAACGATTCGTCGCAGCCGGTCCTCGACTACTTCAGGGGCCTCGGCCCGCTTCCGGTCGAGCAGGTCGCCGAGTAACCGTGAAGCTGATTGTCACAGGAGCCGCAGGCCAACTCGGAACCGATCTCGTTCGGTACGCAACCGGCGCTGGTGACGACGTCGTCGTTGCCGACCGGAGCACGCTCGACATCACTGATTCGATGGCGGTCCGTTCCTTTGTTGAAACACATCGACCCGACGTGATCATCAACGCTGCGGCTTACACCGCCGTCGATGCGTGCGAGACGAATCGCGAGCTTGCTCGCGCCGTCAACGCCGAGGCTGTCGGTTTCCTGCGCGAGGCAGCGGATGCCACCGATGCACATCTTGTGCACGTGAGCACCGACTACGTGTTCGATGGGACGCTCGATCGGCCATACGTGGAGGACGACACGCCGAACCCCCAGTCGGTCTACGGCATCACCAAACTCGAAGGTGAAGGCCTCGCTGGCGACGGCGCATCGGTGGTCCGTACCTCGTGGGTGTGCGGTGAATTTGGCAACAATATGGTCAAGCTCATCCTCCGATTGGCCGGCGGCGACGGACCACTTGCGTTCGTTGATGACCAACGCGGTTGCCCGACCTTTACTGCCGACCTCGCTCCGGCATTGCATCGGCTGGCATCCGATCGGCACGCGGGCACATTCCACCTCACCAATGCCGGAGCAGTGTCGTGGTATGAGTTCGTCGGTGACATCCTCGAGGCCGCAGGCCACAGCCGATCACGCGTCACGCCCATCGGCACCGCCGACCTCGACCCACCTCGCCCGGCGCCCCGCCCGGCGAACGGCGTACTCGACAATGCTGCGTGGCGGGACGCGGGTCATCGACCACTGCGTCACTACCGGGAGCCGCTCGCCGAACTCGTCGCCCGGCTGGCCTGACTGACGGACCGGCTGGTTGGCTCATGGGATTCACGCGCGCTGCACTGGAGTCGTACATTGGCGCAAACGTTCCCGACT
This sequence comes from Candidatus Azotimanducaceae bacterium, assembly GCA_047635555.1. Taxonomy (GTDB): domain Bacteria; phylum Actinomycetota; class Acidimicrobiia; order Acidimicrobiales; family Ilumatobacteraceae; genus Ilumatobacter_A. The sequence goes on along the minus strand of JBLIKS010000181.1, from coordinate 3,545 downwards.
TGGTCGGACCAGACACGCAGCTGTTGTTCGTCGGCATCAACCCAGGGCTCTGGACTGCGGCGACGCAGACCCATTTCGCCCATCCGGGTAACCGGTACTACCCGGCACTGTTCGAGGCAGGAATCATCGAGCGTCAGATCGATCGTGGTGTCGGGATGAGCGACGACGATCGGCAGTATTTTCTGTCTCGGGGTCTGGGCATCTCGAATATTGCGCACCGGGCAACAGCCAAGGCTTCCGAGCTCACCGCAATCGAACTGCGTGAAGGCGGGGAGCAACTACGCGAGCTCGTGGCGGCCATGCAGCCGGCTGTGGTCGCAGTCGCCGGAATCACCGCCTACCGGGTCGCGTTCAAACAGCCAAAGGCAGTGATGGGGGAGCAGCCCGACGATTTCGAAGGCGCCCGTCTGTGGGTCGTTCCGAACCCCAGCGGCCTCAATGCACACGAGACGACCAGCAGCCTTGCTGCGGCCTACCGTGCCGCAGCTGTGGCAGCAGGAGTCGTCTCCGTCGAATCCTGAGTGGCACAACGCTGCAAGGTGGCTGACGGGCTGACCGACCGCCTGACAGGGTTTAGGCGTGGGGATCTCGTTCGGCTTCGGCCCGGTTGGCGAGGTACCAGTCGATCGTGATGCGCAGGCCCTCGTCGAAGTCCATCGTGGGTTTCCATCCGAGCAAGCGGTTTGCTCGCGATCCGTCGACGCCGCGGCGTGGCTGGCCGTCGGGCTTGCTCGGGTCCCAACGCAGTTCCCCGGTAAAGCCGACGAGTTCGGCGATTGTTTCCACGGTCTCTTTGATCGTGACCTCGCGGTCGGCCCCCAGGTTGATCGGCTCGACCACACCGGGTTCGTCGTCGGCCTCGGCGGCGCGGACAATTGCATGCGCGGCGTCGTCGACGTAGAGATACTCACGCGAGGCCGAACCCGTGCCCCAGACATCGACGTGATCGGCCCCGACTTCGCTGGCCTCGACGCACTTCTTGATCAGTGCCGGGATCACATGCGACACCGATGGGTGAAACTTGTCGCCGGGACCATACAGGTTGGTCGGGATCAGGTAGGCCAGACGCTGGCCGTACTGCTGTGCGTTGACCTGGGCATGGATGAGCTGGGCCTTCTTGGCGATGCCGTAGGGGGCATTGCTCTCTTCTGGGTAGCCGTTCCAGAGTTGGTCTTCGGCGAACGGAACCGGCGTGATCTTGGGATACGAACACACGGTGCCGATGAGTACCGTTTTTGTCACCGACGATGCATGGCGCGCCGCTTCGATGATGTACGTGCCCATCAGCAAATTGGCGAGGTACAGCGGCGCCGGTTGTGCGAGGTTGTAGCCGATGCCACCGACCTGCGCAGCGAGATGGATGATCTCGGTTGGTTGATGTTCAGCGAGCATCTGATCGGCCGCGCCGGGCACCGTCAGGTCGAACTCAGAGCTGCGGGGTGCGGTCACCGAGGCTCCGGCTGCCTCGAGGAGTGCGACGACTCGGCGGCCGAGAAAACCTGCACCGCCGGTCACGAGCACGTGGCGATCGACAAGGGAAGACATCTGCCGGACGATACTGGCCGACGGGCGCCGGTTGCCGAACCTGACATGAGATACTGGCCCCGTGGATGACGCACCGATTCGAGTGGCGTACGCGCTCGAGCAGTGTTGGGATCCAATCCCCGGCGAGGCCGCTACCGCTGCGCTGCGGATCGCCGAGGTCCTGTGTGGTCGGCCTGCGGATGTCACCATTCTGCAAGTCGTCGGCAAGCATGTCGATGTACCGCCAGCCGCCTACCGCCCTGTTGGGTCCGTAATGATGCTGCCTCTCGGGCGGCGTTGGCTCTACGCGGGGTGGACCCGGCTCAATTGGCCCAAAGTCGAGTCGGTGACCGGCAGAGTCGATGTGGCTCATGCAACTGGTTTCGTGCCCTGCGGTACCTCGGTGCCGCTCGTCGTCACGATCGACGACACCCAATTTCTCGACCAACCCGCCAGCTTGCCGAAGCACGTTCAACGGCTGAGGCGTCGTAGCTTCGACGTGATCAGCGAACGCGCCGACCGAGTCCTCTGTTCGAGCGCGGCGACCTTCGACGGCTGTGTGCGAGCGGGGCTCGACGAGGCCAAGTTGCGGCTGGTTCCGGTCGGCGTTGACGCTGACTGGAAGTCCGCCGCGGAGCAGACGCTCGCCGTCTATCGTGAACTCGTTCCTACCGGTGGCAGGGCGGCAGACTCATGATGGCGCAACACGGACCATCTGACAGCGTCGATGTGGCCGACCTTGCGGTACCTCAAATTGGGGCTGCGTCGGTGGCGGTCAACCTGCTGTGGTGCGTGCCCGGTGACGTCGGCGGGTCCGAGGAGTACCTCGTCCGTCAGTTGCTCGGCCTTGCCGGGCAAGCCAGTGGCTTTGCTCCGACGCTGTACGTCGTCAAGTCGTTTATCGAAGCGCACCCGGCGCTGGCCGAGATGTATCCGATCGAGGTGGCCAACGTGACCGGCATCGATCGTCGCCGCCGAGTTGCTGCCGAGCACACCTGGCTTCGCCGGCGCACGCGACGAGCCGAGCTGGTGCACCACGGTGGTGGCACGACCCCGGCCGTCGGCGCGCGACCCATCGTCTTGACGATCCACGACCTGCAGTACCTCGCGCACCCTGAGTACCACAGCAAGCTGAAGCTGCAGTACCTGCGGCGAACGCTGCCTCGGTCGGTGCAACGCGCACGCGTGATTGCCACCCCAACTGATTGGGTTCGGCGGACGGTGATCGAGGAATTCGATGTTGCACCCGACCGTGTGGTCGTCGTGCCACATGGGGTCGAAGCAGATCTGGGGGCCGATGCTCCGTCTGAGTTCGAGCTTCGTCGCGACTACGGGCTCGGCAGCGGCCGCGTCATTGTGTTCCCTGCAATCACCCATCCTCACAAGGGGCACGCCTTTTTGCTCGATGTGATGGCGCAGCACTGGGACGATCCCGATTTACGTTTGGTCCTGCTTGGCGGCAAGGGGCTGGCGGATCAACGCGTCACGGCGAAGATTGCCGAGTTACATCTGGAGCGCCGCGTGATCAGGCCGGGGCGCGTGCCGGCAGCGCACCGCGACGGCCTACTGCGACTCGCCCATGCTCTGGTTTTTCCGAGTGAGTATGAAGGTTTTGGTGCCCCGGTGGTCGAAGCGATGTCGCTTGACACCCCGGTCATCGCCCTCGATCAACCAGCTGTCTCTGAAGTGCTCGGCAATGCCGGTCTGGTGCTCCCTCGCGATTCGGAGGCATGGGCTGACGCGTTGGACCTCGTGGCTGAACAGCGCACCGAGCTGATCGCTGCGGGGCGTCGACGCGTTACCGAGTTCACGGCGGCGAAATCTGGCGCAGCGCTGGCCGAGGCGTATCGCCTGGCACTCTCATGACCCGTTCAGCTCCCCGTTCATTTCGCCGACTGGCCGACCGACCGGTCAACCGGCGGGCGAACCGGCGGGATCGAGGTCGGCCGATCGTTGTGCTCTGTCCGCACTTTGCGCCAGACAACGCCCCGACCGGCACGGTGATGACCCGCATCGTCGAC